>CAMLSD010000033.1 GCA_946482595.1 uncultured Comamonadaceae bacterium | reverse complement strand
TCAGGTGTCAGGTGTCAGGTGTCAGGTGTCAGGTGTCAGGTGTCAGGTGTCAGGTCATGCGGGTCGGCATGCCGTGCGATGCCATCTTCATCAAAGATGGATCGTATCTCAACAAATCATTTCTCAAGATGGCTGGGTCTACCTACGATGCACTCATCGCCCCTGGAGCTTCATCACCATGACCCCGTTGTCCCACACCCTGAACACCCGCTGGACCCGCCAGGCCGGCCTCATCCACCCGGTGATGCTGGCCGCAATGGACCTGGTGGCCGACGCCCGGCTGACCGCCGCGGTCAGCGACGCCGGCGGGCTGGGCATGCTGGGCGGCGGCTACGGTGACGCCGCCTGGCTCGACCGTGAACTCGGCCTGCTGGAAGCCGCCCGCGCCGAGCGCGGCACGCGCTTCGGCGTGGGTTTCATCACCTGGAGCCTGACCCGCCTGCCGGCGCTGCTGGACCGCGCACTCGCTGCCCGCCCCGAGGCGGTGTGGTTGTCGTTTGGCGACCCACGGCCATTCGTCGATCCCATCCATGCGGCCGGTGCCCAGGTGGTGTGCCAGGTGCAGTCGGTCGAGATGGCGCGCGAAGCCCTGGCGGCCGGTGCCGACCTGATCGTGGCACAAGGCGCCGAAGCCGGTGGCCACGGCGTCGCCCGTGGCACGCTGGCCCTGGTGCCGGCGGTGGTCGATGCAGTGGGTGACCGGGTGCCCGTGCTGGCCGCAGGTGGCATCGCCGACGGCCGCGGCCTGGCTGCCGCGCTGATGCTGGGGGCCGACGGCGTGGTCCTGGGCACCCGCCTGTATGCCAGCGATGAAGCGGCTGGGCATCCCGCTGCCAAACAGCGTATCGTGCAGGCCACCGGCGACGACACCCTGCGCAGCCTGGTGTTCGACGCCTCGCGCCGCAACATCTGGCCGGCCCCGTACACCGGCCGTTGCCTGCTCAACGAGCATGCGCGCCGCTGGCAGGGCCGCGAACTCGATCTGCTGCGCACCCCCGGCGAGGCCGAGCGCTACCTGGCCGCCCGTGAAGCCGGCAACTTCGACGTGGCCGCCGTGATCGCCGGTGAAGGCGCCGCGCTGGTGCACGACCTGCGCCCTGCCCGCGAGCTGATCGAGCGCATCGTGGCCGATGCCGCCGCACGACTGCGCGGCGCAGCACAATGGACCACCCCGGCCTGACCCGCACGCCATGATGCAGCTCTACTACAACCTCACGTCGCCGTATGCCCGCAAGGCTCGCGTGGCGGTCATCGAAAGCGGCCTGGGCGAGCGCGTGCAGCTCGTCGAGACCGACCCCTGGGCCGAACCGGCCGACCTGCTGGCCGCCACGCCGCTGTCCAAGGTGCTCACGCTGGTGACCGATACCGGCCTGCGCGTGACCGAAAGCGACACCATCGCCCAGACGCTGCACGCCCTGTCGCCCACCAGCCGGCTGCTGCCCGATGCCGGGCCGGCGCACATCGCGGTGCTGGCCCGCAGCGCGCTGGCGCAGGGCCTGATCGATGCCGCGTTCATCTGCGTGCTCGAACAGCGCCGCCCTGCCCCGCTGCGCTGGCCTGACTGGGAAGCGCGCCAGCACCGAGCCATTGCCCGCACGCTTGCCGTGATGGAGGCCGAGCTTGACACGCCGCCCGGGCGATTCGACCTCGGCGACCTGGCCTGGGCCGTGGCACTGAGCTACCTGAGCTTCCGGCTGCCCCAGGTGGCATGGACACCGCAGCACCCGCGCCTGGGCACCTGGCTGGCGCAGGTGGCGCAGCGGGAGTCGATGCGGGCGACTCAGCCTGCCTGAGGCGCATCGCCCTCCGGGCCGCGCTGCCGTTGCGGTTCAGGCCGCGACGGCCTGATCAGGCAGCCGGCTCAGGCTGGCCAGCGTCTCGACGCAGGCACGCGCCACTTCAACCCCCTTCGTGACGAAGTGATCGGCAAAGAAGCGCCGATGTTCGTCGTGATCATGGAAGTCGCGTGGTGTGAGCACGGCCGAGAACACGGGCGTGTCGGTGTCCAGCTGCACCCGCATCAGCGCATCGATCACCGCACCGGCCACAAACTCGTGCCGATAGATGCCGCCATTGACCACCAGCGCGCACGCGATGATCGCGTCATACCGGCCCGAGCGCGCCAGGCGCTGGGCATGCAGCGCGATCTCGAAGGCACCAGGCACTTCGAAGTGCTCCAGTTCACCGGGTGGATCCCCCGTTCGATTCAGCTCGGCCCGTATCGCCGTGGTGGCGCAGGCCACGATGTCACGATGCCAGCTCGCGGACACAAGCGCCACACGTCGGCGTGTGGTGCGCCGGGGCGCATCGGCATGGAGGGAAGGGAAAGACACAGAAGTCTGATTCATGGAAACCTCGCAAAGAGTGGGACCAGAACCAGGGCGCACGCAAGCGCGGCGCCGGCACGCACGCGTGCTGACGCCGAGACCACGCGATCTCTTTCATCCGGACTGTGACCGTCGGCCCTGGCATCGCACCAGGTCTGCTGACCCCGGCACCTGCAAAGGCCAGTGCCGGGCGCTCGCGGGCTCCTGCAGTGACCTGCAGATACCGCCGGTGGGGAATTTCACCCCGCCCTGAGAACGCTGTCAGCCGGGGGGCTGACACAAGCATTGTAGGCAGCCGACACGGAGCACGGTCACCCTGCGGGCGACACGCAGGCGGTGTGTCAGACTTCAGCCATCATGACAAGTCCTGTGTCCGACCTCACGGTGCTGCTGCGGTCCATGCAGCCCGTCCTGCATGCCGACACCTACGCCTACTGCGTGGTGCCTGCCGGCACCGACCTCAGCGCCCTGTCGGTGGTGGTGACGGTTGCGGAATCCGAAGGCCTGACCGTGGTGCTGCCCGAAGCGCAGGCCATCGAGGCGGGCCTGTCCGTGCTGTTCCGGGCGGCATGGATCACGCTGACGGTTCACTCCGACCTCCAGGCGGTGGGCCTCACGGCGGCGTTTGCCACGGCGCTAGGGCGCGCGGGCATCAGCTGCAATGTCGTGGCCGGGGCCTTCCATGACCACCTCTTCGTGCCCGTCGAGCAGGCACAGCGGGCGCTGGACGCGCTGAACACGCTGCAGGCATCCGCTGCGGCCTGAGGCTGCCCTTCAAATCGCAAGGAACGCAGGGTTCCGGGCAATGCGCCATCCGCCTGACGGCTGCTTCATGGCATCGGTGACTCGGTTGCCTGCGCCGGTGACGTCCGCCCAGCCACCAGCGCGGCCGCAAACAGCAGCACCAGCACCGCATCGACCACGATCGCCACGCCCACCTGGAACTGCAGCAGGGGCTGCCCCAGCCACAGCACCAGCATGATGAACACGAGCTTGCTGGTGCCCACCACCAGCAGCACCATCGCCCGCGCCGGCTCGTGCCATGCGCCGTACAGGAGCAGCAGGCCCATGAGCCCGATCAGGGCGCCCCAGTTGCGCACGACGATTTCGGCCACCGGGCCCTCCAGGCCCTGCCCGAAGGTCGAGACCAGCGCCGCCTGGGGATCGATGACCGCATGGAACATGCTGCAGGTCAGCAGTCCGGCCACGATCATCACCCACCGGGTCGATCGACGGATCAGATGCATGCACTCGTTCTCAGCTGGCTGTTGCCGCCATGCGGCTCACTCGATGCGCTGGCCGAACCGCTCCAGGCGCGGCAGCCAGTCATTCAGCATGTCCACCGACACGAGGATGCGATGGGCCCGGCCGATGAGCAGCCGGCGCGGCACGACGCCGTAGAAGCGCGAGTCGACGCTGTTGTCGCGGCTGTCGCCCAGAAAGAAGTACGAGTCGGCCGGCACGACGATCGGGCCGAAATCACGACGGGCCGCCACGCCGGGCAGGACCTGCACCGTGCGCGCGTGGCCCTCGACCCGCTCGGTGGCCCTCAGGCCTGCCACCGCCATGTCCTCGGCCAGTGGTTCGACCACCTGCTCGAAGCCGCTGTACTCGGCCGTCACGCCGTTGACGACCAGCGCCCCCCCGCGCATCTCGACCACATCGCCAGGCAGGCCGACCAGCCGCTTGATCAGGCGCATGCCGTCGGCCGGTGAGGTGAAGGTGATGACGTCACCACGCTGCGGCTCGCCAAGCCGGGCCACGGCCATGTCGGTCAGCGGGAGCTTGAGGTCGTAGGCCAGGCGATCGACCAGCACCACGTCGCCTTCCTGCAGCGTCGGCCGCATCGACCCGGAAGGGATGGGGTTCCAGTCGGCCACGGCGGTGCGAAAAAAGCCGAAGCACAGCAGGAAGATCAGGAAGCCGCGGTTCTGTTTGATCCAGTGGGTCATGGGCGCTCTCGGCGGTGTCGCAGGGTGGGCACCCGCTTGCGATCACGGTGCCTGGAGCGCAAATCTACCAGTTCGGGTGTCGTGCGCGACCTGGTGGGCGGTGCGCTCGACTGCGGGCTTTGCCGCGACCTCAGCGCGGACGCCCCAGGCGGGCACTCCAGCGTGCGCGGGCCAGGGCCACGACTTCGATCAAGCCCCACAGGGCTGCAGCGGCCAGGGCCATGCCGGCCCACAGGCCGGTGCGAGAAGGTGTGCGGTCGATCAACATGCCAGGGCTCCGGTGCAGGAGCCCCAAGACTGAGCCCACCGCATGACAGGCCGATGACAAGTCGGCCTGTCGCAGTGCTGACACGCGCGCACGCTAGGCTGGGCAGGCCCCTTGCGCTCCGCGATGCCTGCCGTGCCCTCCGAACTGCCTGAACTGGATGAACTCGAACGCCTGATCGAGCAGGCCGGCCCCCGCCTGGAGGTGCGCACTGAATGTGAAGTCGCCGTGGGTGAACGGCGATTCCCGGTGCTGTCGCTGGCCCTGGGCCAGCCCGCGGCCAGTGCACCGGCGATCGGATTTTTTGGCGGCGTGCATGGGCTGGAGCGGATCGGCGCGGCCGTGGTCATCGCGCACCTGCGCAGTCTGGTGGAGCGGCTGCGCTGGGACAACAGCCTGAGCCGCCAGCTCGAGGCACTGCGCCTCGTGTTCATGCCGGTCATCAACCCGGCGGGCATGTGGCAGGGCACCCGCGCCAATGCACAGGGTGTGGACCTGATGCGCAACGCCCCGGTGGACGCGCTCGACCGCGTGCCCATCCTGGTGGGCGGCCAGCGGCTCAGTGCCAAGCTGCCCTGGTACCGTGGCGCCCCGCAGGCGCCGATGCAGGCCGAGAACCAGGCAGTGTGTGCGGTGGTCACGCGCGAGCTGCTGGGCCGCCGCTTTGCGCTGGCACTGGACTGCCATTCGGGCTTCGGCATGCATGACCGGCTGTGGTTTCCGTATGCCCACACTCGCCGCCCGATCGCGCACCTGGCCGAGCTGCATGCGCTGGTCGACATCTTCGACCGCACGCAACTGCACCATCGCTATGTGTTCGAACCCCAGAGCCACCAGTACCTGGCGCATGGGGACCTGTGGGATCACCTCTACCAGCAGTCGCTGCAACGACCCGATCAGGTGTTCCTGCCGCTGACGCTGGAGATGGGCTCCTGGCTGTGGGTCAAGAAGAACCCGCGCCAGCTGTTCTCGCGTCACGGCATCTTCAACCCGCTGATCCAGCACCGGCTGCATCGTGTGCTGCGCCGGCATCTGAGCCTGCTGGACTTTCTGGGGCGCGCGACACAAAGCCACGAGCGCTGGCTACCCGACGGCGCCGAACGACATGCGCACGAACAACTGGCCTTGCGGCGCTGGTATGGGGTGGTCTGAGCGGCCTCGGGTGCGCCGGTCACACACAAAGGCGCACGCGAAACCCACGTGCTGCGTAGTAGGACTCTGCCCCGTTGTGGTACACGAACACCCGCCCGTAGCGTCGGTCACAGAAAAGCGCGCCGCCCAGCGCACGCACGTCCTCGGGCGTCGCCACCCAGCTCGACGTCTTGCTGTCGAACACACCCAGCGCCTGAAGCTCACGGTACTGTGACTCGGTGAGGAGTTCCGCCCCGAACTCGGCCACCCGATCCGACACGCACCCTTTGGGCTTGTTCTCCTTGCGGGCGTCCAGCGCCTGGCGGTCGAAACACAGGCTGCGCCGTCCCGCGGGGCTCTCGGCCGCGCAGTCGCAGAAGATGTACGTCCCGGCCTGGCCGTCGTGGCCGATGACGTCCGGCTCGCCGCCGGACGCCTCCATCAGGGCCAGCGCCCTGAGCGCGGCCGGGTTCGCTTCAAGCCTGGCGGCCACGTCCGCCCAGGCGATGCCCTGGTGCCGGGCCATGTGCTTCTCGAATCGAGCCTTCAGCGTGTCGATCAGGTCGCAGGGGGGAGTGGAGGTCATGAGGGGCGGTGGCATACGGTTGGGGGGTCGGAAAGGGGCGATGCGCAGCCGCTCAGGCTTCGTCGCCCGGGGCCTGTGGCGCAGGCCGTCGTTCATAGCTGACCGTGAGCAGCTCCCAGACATGGCCGTCGGGTTCGCTCCAGTAGAAGAGCTGACCACCGAAGGCTGGGTTGACCGTGTGGTCATCCGGACCGTGCGGCAGGCTCCGATAGGCCATGCCGGCCGCCTGGATGCGCGACAGGATGGCACGAAAGTCATCCTCGCTCACGCGAAAGCAGTAGTGCTGCCTGGGAATGTCATCCGTCCACTGATCAAAGTCGATCGTCAGATCATCGCTGACATAGACCGGCGAGAACGGTCCGACCGCTCCCTGCTCAGCCCAGGGCACACCGAGCAGCGTTGCGAGCTGGCGCGCCGCAGCAACTCGGTCCCTGGACGGCACGATGAGGTGATCAAGTCGGATGGTCATGGCGCAAGCTCCATTTTCAGTACGCACGGCGGTAATGCATGGCCACCGCGCCGTTGCGCAGCGGCTGCGCCGAGACCAGTTCGAGCCGTCGTGTGCCGGGCAGCCCGCGCTCGTACAGCGTCGGGCCGTGGCCGGCGATGCGCGGGTGCACCAGGAACTGGTACTCGTCGATCAGATCGAGCCGATCCAGCGCATGTGCGAGCTGGCTGCTGCCCAGCAGCACGCCGCCCGGGGTGGCCTCCTTGAGCCGGCGCACGCCGGCCTGCAGGTCACCCGTGAGGTGGTGGCTGCCGGTCCACGGGAAGTCGCTTCGGGTCGAAGACACCACGTACTTCGGCTTGGCCTCCAGCATGACGGCCCAGTCGCGCACGGCCGCCGGTGCCTCCACCTCGCCGCGGGCCACCGCCGGCCAGTAGCGCTCCATCATCTCGTAGGTGACACGGCCCCACAGCATCGCCCCGCACTCGCCCATGAGGCGGGTGAAGAAGGTGTGGGTCTCGTCGTCGGCAATGCCTTCCTGGTGGTCGACACAGCCGTCCAGGGTGAGGTTGATGCTGAAGGTCAGCAGGCCCATGGTGTTTCGCTTCGATCGAGAATAGTGACGCATCGCCCGGTGTGGCCCGGGCGGCAGGCCGCTTGCATTCAACCGGTGCCGTGAGGCGATGTCAAGCGGCCTGGCCTGCGTCACATGCCGTTCACCCCTTGAACGGATTGGCCGTCGCGAACCACAGCCCCACCCCGGTGGCGATGATGAAGGCGCCGTCGGTGATGCCGGCCACGAGGAAGAACTTGCTCTGCAGGTCGTTCATCAGCTCGGGCTGGCGGGCCGACGATTCGAGGAACTTCATGCCGGACATGGCCACGCCGATGCATGATCCAATGGCCGCCAGGCCGATCAGGTGGGCCGCAGCGAGCGGGAGCAGGTCGATACCGTTCATGGTGCACTCTCCTTGGTGAAAATCTCGTGTTGATGGCATCTTCCCGCCATGCCGCAGGCCCGTCGATTACCCGCGACGTCATGAACCTTCTTCACTGACTTGCTTCTCTGATGACCGCCTCTGTGTCCCACCCGCGCGGGCCTGCCCGCGTCGTGATGCTGTACCTGCTGGCCATGCTGATGCTGCCCGGGGTGCTGTGGAGCCTGTCCGACCGCTGGTGGCCAGCCACGCTGGTGATGTATGCGCCGCGCTGGGTGTGGCTGCTGCCCTGGCCGCTGCTGGTGCTGTGGGCGTGGCGGCGTGACCGGCGCCAGTTGGGCTGGCTGGTGCTGGCCGGGCTGGTATGGCTGTGGGGCGTGATGGGCTGGCGCTGGCAGGGGCTGGGCTCGGCGCTCGCTGAAGCGCCCGCGGCCGATCTTCGTGTGGCCAGCTACAACCTGGGTGGCGGTGCCATCGACCCCTCAGCCCTGCCCGGTCTGCTGGGGCGCCTGGAGGCCGATGTGGTCGTGATGCAGGAATGCGCCAGTGTCGTGCAGGCCGCGCAGCCCTTGCTGGAACGCGAGGGCTGGCAGGTGAACGTGCGCCACAGCGCCTGCCTGGCCAGCCGCCACCCCGTCATCCGGGTCGAAGACCGTCCGCCGCAGGACGTCTGGCAGCTCGGGGGCTCGGGCGTGATCGTGCGCTACACGATCCGGACGCCGCAGCGTGAAGTGCAGGTGCTGAACCTGCACCTCGAAACCGTGCGCGACGGGCTGGTGGCCTTGCGCAACCTGGGCCTGGCGGGCGTCGAGGCACTGCAGGACAACCTGGCCCAGCGTGATCTGGAGTCGAACATGGCCCTGGCCTGGGCCCGGCAGGCCAGTGGCCCGATGTTCGTGGCCGGCGACTTCAACATGCCGGTCGAAAGTGCGATCTATCGCCGCTACTGGGGTGAATTCACGAACGGGTTTTCACAGGCCGGCTGGGGCCTGGGCCACACCAAGTTCACACGCTGGCATGGCATCCGCATCGACCATGTGCTGGGTGGCCCTGGCTGGCAGTGTGTGCAGGCTGTGGTAGTCGACGGACTGGGCAATGACCACCGGCCGGTCGTCACGGCCTGGCGCTGGGCACCGTGAGGCCACGCACAGCCCGACCGCACGAGCCGTGCCGGCTCACTTCAGTGCACGCCAGAGGGCCTCGAACTCCTGGGTGAAGCGCGCAACAAGGTCGGGCTCGTTGCTGAGCACCAGGTTTTCCTCGTTGTGTTCGCAGGCGCTGCGGGTCCAGTTGTAGCTGCCGTTGAGCAACCAGGTGCCGTCGAAGATCGCGAACTTGTGGTGCATGTGGGCGTCGGTGCGGTCCACCCGGGTGGGGACGCCGGCATCGCGCAGGCTGGCGATGTCGCTGCCGCGGTCGAATTCCTTGTCGTTGTCGGTCAGCAGGCGCACCGCGACGCCGCGCTGGTGGGCCGCCAGCACTTCGCGCGAGATGCGGTCGTCGGACAGCGTGAACACGCAGATGTCCACGCTGCGACGAGCCGCGCGCAACTGGGCGACGATGGCGTCGAGGCAGTCGGTGCCCGGGCTGAACCAGGCCTGCGTGCGCACGGTGCCGATCGGCGCGCGCGCAACGTCGAAGGCCCGCATCACCCCTTCGAGCCACTTCAGCAGGCCCAGCGCGTCGGCATCGGCGTGGCGCTGGCGTACCAGCTCGAACGCACGGTTGCGCAACTGGCGCAGGCCCTCCTCGGGCGGGCTGGCCTCGCGCAGCGCGCGGGTCAGCTCGCGGCGCTCGTCGTCGCTCAGGCGTTCGTCGGCCAGTGACTGTTCGATCTGCACGAGCAGGTCGGCCGTGGACAAGGGTGAGGTCATGCGGTGTCGTCAGTGGTGGCCGGCGGGCTGCCCCGGCCGCGGGTCTTGAGGTCGTCGAGCTGGCGCGCCACTTTCTCGACTTCATCGTGGATGGACTTGTCGAGCTTGATGCGGCTTTCGGTGGCCGAGATCAGCGGCACGAGGATCTTGCGGTAGGTGACGGCGATCGCCAGCACCGCCTCGGCCAGCTTCAGGCCTTCATTGGGTTCGCCCTCGCGCGGCTTGAGACCATCGACCGCACGCGCCACGTCGAGCAGGGTCGAGGCAATGCGTGTGCTGCCATCGGTGTCGTCGCCGCCCAGCTTGCGCCGGCGCACGAATTCATCGCAGATGGCGCGCCAGCGCTCGCCTTCCTCGGGCGTGGGGCGCCCCAGCAGCTGGGCCAGCTTCAGCAGGTTTTCCTCGGCGCCGGTGGTGAGCGTCTGGGCCTCGCCGCGATAGTGGTCGCGCAGCAGCGCGTCCAGCTCGTCCTCGCGCATCAGCGCGGTGATGCGCGCCGACAGCTTGGTCATGTTGCGGTAGCTGCCCTGCAGCTTGAAGGGCGGCTCGGTGCGGTAGGCATCGTGCTGCGCCGCCGACTCGATGTAGGCGAGGTTCACCTTGAGCAGCAGGTCGCGCGCCTTGAACAGGCGCTGCAGCAAGGCGGTCAGCTCCTGCAGCTCGACCGCGCTGTAGGCATGCGCAAACTCGCTGGCCGGCACCTCCTCGCCCTGCGCCAGGCGCACCAGACGGTGCACGTCCTGCGGGTCGCGCGAGGCCAGCGGCAGCAGCGCCGGGTTGGCGGTCAGGCTGTTTTCGATGTAGGACAGCGCAAACAGGGCCTCGCGTCCCGACAGCACGTCGCCGAGGTTGTAGATGTCGGCGCGGTTGGCCAGCATGTCGGGGATCTTGAAGACGTCGCCCGACTCGGTGTAGGGGTTGCCTGCCATCACGATCGCAAAGCGCTTGCCGCGCAGGTCGTAGCTGCGGGGTTCACCATTCCACACGCCTTCGATGCGGCGGGTGCCGTCGGCCAGTGCGATGAACTTCTGCAGGAACTCGGGGTTCGTGTGCTGGATGTCGTCGAGGTACAGCATCACGTTGTTGCCCATCGCCAGGCCGAGGTTGAGCTTTTCCAGCTCCTGCCGCGCCGCGCTGTTGCCGGCCACCGCCGGGTCGATGGCGGTGACGTCGTGGCCCAGGGCCGGGCAGTTGATGCGCACGAAGATCAGTCCGAGGCGGTCGGCCACGTACTCCATCAGCGTGGTCTTGCCGTAGCCGGGCGGTGAGATCAGCAGCAGCATGCCCATGCGGTCGGTGCGGTTGCCCTCCCCGCTGGCGCCGATCTGCTTGGCCAGGTTGTCGCCGATGATGGGCAGGTAGACCTCGTCGATCAGCCGGTTGCGCACGAAGGTCGACAGCGGCTTGGCCTGGAACTGCGTGAGCCGCAGGCGCTTCTTTTCGTCGGCCAGCACCTCGTGCCGCAACGACTGCAGTTGCTCGAACTCGGGCACCACCTGGCCGACATGGTGCAGGTAACGCCGCCAGAAGTCGTTGAGGTTGAGCGCCATGCGGGTGTCGACGATGCGCGGGTGTTCGCTGCGCAGGCCTTCGACCACGGTGTCGAGCATGGCGTTGATGCGCGCGCGGTGGCGCGGCACGGCGAGCACGCTGGCGGCGTCGTCCACCCAGGCGCGTGCCGCGTTCGCCTCGGCCCCCTCGCGGGCGTGCGACTGGGCCTGGGCATAGGCACGCACCCAGTCGCGCGCAAGGCGCCAGCGCTCGGCCGGCGCGGCGGCGTCGAGGTCATGGCGCCAGGCCGCCAGCCGGCCGCTGCGGTCGAGCTCGCGCGTGAGTGCCGCCGCCAGGTCCTCGCCGGCACCCGACACGCTCCAGCCCTGCACGTCGAGGTCAACGGCAAGCTGGCGCACCAGGTAGGCCGCGGCCTGGTTGCACAGGGTGTGGGCCCAGGCCTCGGGAGGCAAGGCCGGGCCGACCGCGCCGGCCGTGGCGTCACCCGGTGGTTCGAGCAGCCCGGGGTCGAAGCCCTGGGCAAACTCCGCCAGCGCACGCGCGGTCTCGGCCTCCAGGCGCACCAGCGGACTGGCCACCGCGTCGGCGCCCTCACCGGCCGCAGTGCCGAACAGCGCCTGCATCTGCAGTGCCGCACGGGCGCGCCGCTGCAGCGACTCCCGCTCGGCCACGAAGCGGCCATGCTCCCAGTACAGCAGCGCGAGCGCCCGCTCGGTCGGGCCATAGGCCAGCAGCCCGGCGGCGTCCTGCATGGCCAGCAGCGCGGCCAGGATGCGCACGGCGTCTTCATCGTGCACGCCCTTCTGGTAGCCCTCCTGGTAACGCGGCGCCGAGAACCGGCGCACCACCTCCAGCAGGCGCGACTGCGCCTCGGGGCCTTCCGCCACCCAGGCGCGCAGTTGCGGCCAGGGGGTGTCGAGCCGCCCGGCCAGCGCCGCTTCGAGCATCCGCCCGGCGAGGTATTCGGCGCGTGCGAGCTGCGCGGTTTCAGAGACCAGGGGCTGGTCCCAGCGATGCGACAACCGTTCAAGCCGGGCATCGTCGACGGGGGCCATGTAGTCGGTGCCGGTGATCTGGAAGGCCAGACGGCCGTCCCGGGGCACCAGCGTCAGGTCCAGCGGCTGGCGGTTGATCGTGAAGGCATGCTTGCCGAAGCGCAGGGTGTTGCCGTCGTCGGCCACCAGTTCGCGCTGGTCGCGCACGGCGCGCAACGCCTGGTCACGCGCCGACTTGAGCCGGGTGTCGAGGTCGTCGGCCGCCACGCTGGCGCCCAGCGTGCGCAGGTCGGCGATCAGGGTGCGCAGCTTGGCCAACAGGGGGTCGGCAGCGAAGTAGCTGTGCACCTGGGGCAGGTCGGTGAGCTGCGAAACGCGCCGGCCGATGCCGTCGAGGATGCGCGATGCCGCATCGACCATGGCCTGCGCGCGGCGCTGGCGGGACTCGACCAGGCTCTGCCGGCGCGCCGACAGCGCTTCATAGACACTTTCACGCTTGCTCGCTATGTCGGCCAGGAAGGTGTCCTGCTCGGCAAAGCGGCCTTCGAGCTCTTCGAGCTGGGCCAGCAGCCGGGTCAGCGATTCGTCGCACTTCTCCGGGGTGTCGGCAAACTCCAGCGCATTCTCGACCGCCTGGCCGAACAGCTTGAACTGGGCGCCGAACTCGGCTGCGGCTTCGCTCGCCCCCATGCTGCGGCGCCGGTTGCGGGCGTCGGCCCGCAGGCGGTTGATGTCGGCATACAGGGCCGAGATGCGGTCCAGGATGGTCGTGCGCGTGACGGCGTCGCCCCCGGGCAGGCTGCCGAGCTGTTCGGTCAGCAGGTCCAGGCCCGCGGCGGTTTCGTCCAGGCCGCTGAGCACCTGTGACACCGACGAGGTGGTGCCGGCCTGGGCAAGGTCGGCCGTGGCCTTGTCCAGGCTGCGGCGGTGGCCGTCGAATGCCTGCTCCCCGGCCAGGAACTGCATGGCCCGCTCGCCCACCCGCTGCTGCTCGGTGGCCAGCTCGCCGTCCATCGATTCGATCAGCGGCAGGTCGGTGTAGCGCAGCTCGCGCAGGGCCTGCAGGTGGCCGCGCCGCTCGCGCAGGCGGCCGAGCGCGAGGATGAAGTCCTCGGGCTTGCGCCACAGCGTGCTGGCGATGTCGGTCATCAGGCTGCGTTGTTCGGCCTGCGCCTGGGCGAGCGCGCGCGCCGTGTCGCGGCGGATGGTGTCGACCTTCTCGAACTCGGCCAGGGTCGTGCGGGCCGCATCGGCAATGGCACGCAGCTCGGCCAGCAGGCCGCCGGCCTCGGGATCCTCGAGCCAGAAGTAGGCGTCGGCCACCCGGGTGCACTGGCGGATCAGGTCTTCATAGGCCGCGCGGGTGGGCACCTGTTCGCGCACGCTGCGGGCAATGCCCATCAGGTCGGACACGCCACGCACCAGTTCGGCATTGCCCACACGGGCAAAAAAGCCGGTGCCGCGCACCTGGGCGCTGTCGTGCTCCTCGCTGGCAAACGGTGTGCGCCACAGCTGCATCGGGTGCACCCGTGTGGGCTCGCCCTGGTCGGCCTGGAACACGAGGATGCGCCCGTCGGGGAAGCGCGCATAGCCGTTGGCCACCAGCGGAGTGGCCAGCGTCTTGTTGATCAGGTTGTAGGTGAACAGCGCATAGTGGCCCGAGCCCGGCTGATAGAAGACGTAGAGCACGTCTTCGCCGTTGGGCGAGCGCATCATGCGCTTGAACCGCAGGTTGCCCACCACCTCACCGGGCAGGTCGAAGCGCTTGAATTCGCCGGACTGGAGGTAGATGCCCCCCGGGAAGATCAGGCCCTGGTCCTCGGGCAGCTGCACACACGACACACCGATGGCATCGATGCGCTCGACCTGCTGCGTGCGGGTGTTGTAGACGAGGTAGCGGGTGACCTGCTCACGGTAGGGACGCACGCGCAGCAGGATCAGCAGGCCCAGCCGCGCATAGGCCACCTCGGCATCGGTGAGTGACTGGTTGCGGTCCTCGACCGGCTCGCTGTAGATGCCCAGGCCGGTCTCGGTGTTGTTCTCGACCTTGATCGTGAGGTCACCGCCCAGGGTCTCGACGAACACCGTGTCGAGCACGTTGATGTGCGGATGCTTGCCGCCGACATGGTCTTCGCGGGTGGTGAGGGTCCACTCGAAGTCGTGCGTGGCCGGCAGCGCGATGTCGCGCTCGCCGCGGTTGTCGACGTAGCGCACGCTGCCGTCACGCTCCAGGCTCCAGCGGAACACCCGCACGTCGTGCAGCTGCTGGCCGATCTGGAAGGCCGCCAGCAGCTTGTCGGCCGTGACGCGCAGTTGCAGCAGCGTGGCCTGCTTGTAGTAGGCATGCAGCTCGCGGAAGTCCGACACGAAGCGCGGATCTTCCAGGAAGCTGCCGGCCAGCGGCACCTGCTCGAGCTCGTCGGCGGCATCCTGGCCATCGGCATGGGTCAGGCGGTACAGCGCAAAGACGTCGGCGACGTTGGTTTCCTTGCGCAGCCCGATGAAGACGTTGTAGCCGAACAGCAGCTGGTCGCCGATGCGCACGATGTCGCGGGCGACGCAGTTGTTCTCGGTGCGGGCCCGGGTGCGCAGCACCAGCGCCTGCTCCATGCGGCCGAACTCGGCCAGGCGGGCCTCGTTGAGCGCCTGGGTGCGCGACAGCAGGGTGTTGCCCTGGTCGATCAGGCGCTTCTTCAGCAGCTCGTAGCTGCCGCTTTCGGCCACCATGGCCTCGGTGCGGGCGGCGTCGTCCTGCGCCGCGCCCTGGGACGTGTCGGCCATGGTTTACTTGCGCAGCGACTGCACCAGGGTCTGAAGCGCGGACTTCTGCGCCTCGTCGCCGTCGCGCATCACCCGTGCCACCAGCGCGGCCACGCTCAGGTTCTGCAGTTCGGCCGACGAGGTGCCGAGCGCCCCGACCATCTCGCGCAGGTCGCCGACAAAATCGCGCTCGCCGGTGAGGTGGTCCTTGAAGGCGACCTGCAGCGTGTTGCTCTTGCCCACCACGCCGTCGATGCCCTTGCCCAGCGACAGGGCGCGCACGAAGCTGTCGAAGTACTCGCCCTGGCCACCCACGATGTCGATCTTGGCGTTCTGCAGCGCGGTGCCCAGCACCTCGGCCTGTTCGCGCGCGATCGAGGTCTGGGCCTCGATGCCCTTCATGGTTTCGGTGTGCGACTTCTCCAGGCGCATGCGGAACTCTTCGTGGTCGCGCGTCTCGCCGCTCATGGCACGCATCGCCTCGAACTTCTCGCGCAGGCCCTTGGCCTCGGCCTGGAAGCGCGCCTCGATCACCTGCGCTTCGGCCTGGCCGGCCTTGACGATGGCATCGGCATCGGCCGCGCGCACGTGCACGTCGGCCAGGCCCAGCTTTTCCTTGCCCTCGGCCTCGGCTTCCAGCTTGGCACGCAGACCGGCGGCTTCGGCCTGGGCCCGGGCCTCGATCACCTGCGCGTCAGCCTGACCGGCCTTCAGCGTGGCTTCGGCATCGGCGGTGCGCACATGCACTTCGGCCAGACCGATCTTTTCCTTGCCTGCGGCTTCGGACTGGAAGGTTGCCAGCTGAGCCTCGGCCGAGGCCACCTGCACCTTGGCCTGCGCCAGGCCCGGTGCCGCGGTGATGGCCTCCAGGCCTTCGGCCTCGCGCTTGCGGGCCTCGGCCTCACGTTCGGCCACCTTGAGCTTGGCATCGGCCAGCGTGAGTTCTTCACCGGCCTTGTGACGCGCGCGACGCTCCTGGGCCTCGGCCGCCTTCACTTCCATCAGCATCTTCTCTTCGGCCTGCCCTTCGGCCAGGATGATGGTGGACTTCTTGGTGCGGTCGGCCTCGGCCGTCACGCGCAGTTCCTTGATGGCCTCTTCCTGCTCGGCCACGGTGCGCTCGACCACGATGCGTTCGCGCACGACGTCGGCAATGGCCTTCTTCTGCACTTCGACCGCCTTGTCCTTGTCGATCTTCTGCAGGGTGACTTCCTTCTCGCGGTCGACGATCTCCAGCTCACGGGCGCGGATGACCTTTTCTTCCTCGATGGCCACGGCACGCTTGCGGTTGTTCTCGGCCACTTCCTTCTCGCGCAACACGTTTTCCTGCTGCACCGACACCGCCTGCTCGGCCTGCAGGCGCGCCAGTTCGGACTTGGTCTTTTCCTCGGCCTGGATCTTGGCCGTCTCGGCTTCCTCGCGGGCCTTCACCGTGGCGACTTCCCGGGCCTGACGGGCGGTGGCATCGGCCTGCTGGCGCTCGAGCTCGAGCATCGCCTCCTGGGTCTCGACGTCCTTCTTCTTGATCTGCATCTCGGCATTGCGACGCAGCTCATTGGTGCGCACATGCTCGACGCCGGTGATCTCGGTGATCTTCTTGATGCCCTGCGCGTCGAGGATGTTGTTGGCATCCAGCTTGGACAGCGGCGTCTGCTCGAGGTAGTCGATCGCCGCGTCTTCGAGCACATAGCCCGAGAGGTCGTCACCGATCTGCTGGATGATCTCGTCGCGGAAGCGGTCGCGCGCCTGATAGAGGTCGACGAAATCCATCGCCTTGCCCACGGTCTTCAGCGCCTCGGAGAACTTGGCCGAGAACAGCTCTTCGAGCGTGTCGTGGTTGGAGGCACGCTCGCAACCGATGCCCTGGGCCACCTTGAGCACGTCTTCGGCGGTCTTGTTGACCCGCACGAAAAACTTCACCTTGATGTCGGCGCGGATGTTGTCGCGGCAGATCAGGCCCTCATTGCCGGTGCGGTCGATCTCGATGGTCTTGACCGAGATGTCCATCAGCTCGGCCTTGTGGATGATCGGGTAGACCATGCGGCCGGTGAAGGTGACCTCGGGTTCGGCGCGCAGCGTGTTGACGATCAGTGCGTAGCCCTGTTCGATCTTGCGGTAGAACTTCGCGAACATCGCGAAGATGCCGAAGATCAGGATGACCAGCACGCCTATGGCAATGAGAATCGGCTCCATGGGGTCCCTCTGTGGTGTCGGTGAATCGGTTGTCTTGTTGGATCGTTCCGCGAGCCGCGAGGCCGCGGTGTCGTCAGCTGTCGGGCGCGGCCTGGATCAGGTAGCGAGCACGCGTTGCGTCGTACTCGAGGATGATCGCAGCCGAACCTTTGGTCAGGGTGTTGGGCGTGTGGGCCCAGACGCGGATATTGATGCCGGCGCCGCGGCGCGCCACTTCGGCCCGGCCGACCTGCTCGTCGACGCGGCCGGTCAGCACCCGGCAGGCCTGGCCCACCAGGGCGGCGTTCGCGATGGCGCTGTGCGTGACGAACAGGCCGCGCATCGGGCGCACGATGCGGGCGGTCAGCACCACCGCCACCGCAAGTGACAACGCCAGCACGCCGGTGCCTACCACCACCCCCAGCACCCAGGTGGGCACCAGTGGCTGCACCCACATACCCAGGAGGGCCGAGACCGTCCAGGCGATCAGCACCACCAGGCTCACGGCCACCGAGAACGGCACACCGTTGAGGCCGAGCGCCACGACGTAGCTGGCGATGGTGCCGAGATCGGCCGCATCGGCGTCGGCGTGGGCGTCGAGGTCCAGGTCGATGCCGCTGGACTCGAAATCGACCAGCCCGAGCATCGCCAGCAGCCAGTAGATCATCACCACGCTCAGCAGCACGGTGAAGATGGCCGTGGGATAGCTCGTCATGGCTTGCAGCAGGCTGCCCATGCGTCCCCTCCGTTTGGTGTGTCTTGTCTGGTCTTGTGTGGTGTGGCAGGGAGGGTGATCCCTGCCGGCGCGCAGATTCAGCGCCGCGCCGGCCCGGCCCGGGGCGCACGCGCGGCGCGCGTGCCCTTCTCGGGGCGGGCAAAACGGATCAGCTCTTCGGTCACGCGCTCCTTGATGGTGAGCCGGTCGTCCAGCGGCACGCCATAGCGCGCTGCCAGCACCTCATAGTCCGCTGCCGTGAGCGACACGGTCAAGCGCGGGCGCTTGGGCCGGGTGGACGTGGGCAGGTCGAGCAGGCGGCGGATCTGATCGGAGGTGGACACGTTGTTCTCGAAGGCGGCCGTGCGCACGGCATCCAGCACCGCCTCTTCGACGTCGAAAGCCACCTGCACGGCCTTGAGCGCATCGTCCGAGCCAGTCCAGCGGGCCGGCTTGGCCACGGCATGCCGCGGCGCACGCGGGCTCATCCCTCGGCCTTGGGTGCCGGCTGTCCTGCAGCAGCCTGGCGGGCGCGAATACGCTCCATCGCCTGGCGCGTGCGCTCGCCCTGCCCGCCGATGCCGGCGGCTTCGAGCTTCTTCTCAAGGGCGCCATGGCCGAACTCGTTGTCGAGCTGGCTGGCCGCGGTCATACGGTCGGCGAGTTCCTCGTGGCGCTGCTTGATGCGCTCAAGCGATTCCTTCGCATTGACCAGGCGCGAGCCGCTGCTGCCGATGTTCTCGGAGATCGAACGGGTGGCGCGATAAACACTTTCAGTGGTCTTGGCCATGCCGATCTCGCGCTCGTGCTCGCGGATGCGCGCCTCGGCGGTCTTGATGAGGTCTTTCAGGCGTGAGACCTGCACGGCATAGCTTGCGTGCGCCTTGGTCTGCTCGTCGAGCTCGGCCTCGAGCGCCGCCACCTTGGCAGCCACTTCCTCGGCCAGGGTTTCGTTCTGCTTGTTCAGTGCCTCGACGGCCAGGCCCTCGTAGCGCTGCACCTCGGCACGCAGCTTTTCGATCTGGCGGGCGGTCTGCATCTCCTTGGCCATCACGCCGGTGAGGTCGCCCTTGGCCTGGTCGATGCTGTGCTTCGCGTCGAGGATTTCCTGCTCATAGATGCGGGTGGCGTTGGCATCGATGACGCTTTCGCCGATCTCGCGGGCGCTGCCGCGCAGCAGGGTCATGAGCTTCTTGATCACGGACATGGCGGTCTCCGCTTACTTGAGGAACTCCGACAGCGCTTCCAGCGCGTCGAGTGCGTTGTCGCTGAGCACGGCGACGTCCTTGGCGATGTCTTCGACACGGGCGTCGCGCGCCAGGGCGCCGAACAGCACGTAGCGATGACCCACACGCCCGAAGGACGACAGCGGCACCGAAGGGTTCAGGTCGAGCAGGGTCTCGAGCATGTCGGTGCGCAGTTCAGGGCGCACCTCGTCGTCGGCCCACAGGTAGCACATGCACAGCACCTGCGAATCGGAACAGGTGATGAAGATGGGCAGCTCCTCGCGCCCCTCGATGCTCACCTGGATCACGGGCACCTCGCCGGGAATGGGCTGGAGGTTCACGCCCAGTCCGCCCATGGCCGCACCGGTCAGTGCGTCCAGCCCCCTCAACTGTTCATGCAGCGTTTTCATGGCTCCTCTCGTGACAGGCACTGGCGATTGGCCCGATGCACACACGATAGGTGGCGTGACATAACATGTCAACAGGCTTCGCGCGGTGTTACACATCGTCGCGCCGCGCGGCGCCAAGGGGGTCGCGCAGGTTCAGCGGGCGGCCAGGCGCCACAGCGAGGTCACCTCGGCCGAGCGCGCAAGGTGCAGCGGGTCATCCGGGTCGAAGGCCTTGCCGTGACGCGGGCGGATGTCCAGACGGCCGACCACCTGCAGGCCGCCATCGGCGATCCAGGCCTCGAGTTCGGCGCGCGTGCGCAGCCCCAGGTGTTCCGCAAGGTCGGACAGGATGAGCCAGGCCTCGCCCGCCGGTGCAAGGTGCTCGCGCGCGCCGGCGAGGAAGGCGCGCAGCATGCGGCTGTCGGGGTCGTAGACCGCCTGCTCGACGGTGGACGTCGGCCGCGCGGGCACCCATGGCGGATTGCACACCAGCAGCCCGGCCTGCCCGGGCGGGAACAGATCGGCCTGCAGCAGCTGCACCCGGGGCGCCAGGCCCAGGCGCTGGAGGTTGCTGCGGGCGCAGTCCAGGGCGCGCGGGTCGATGTCGGTCGCCACGACCTGAGCCACACCACGGCGCGCCAGCAGGGCCGCCAGCACACCGGTGCCGGTGCCGATGTCGAACGCTGTCGGATGCTGCGCCAGGGCACCCGGCAGCGGCGTGCGTGCGACCAGGTCGATGTACTCGCCACGCACGGGCGAAAAGACGCCATAGTGCGGATGGATGACGTCGCCGAGCGCCTTCACGGCCACCCCCTTGCGACGCCACTCGTGCGCGCCGATCAAGCCCTGCAGCTCACGCAGCGAGACGAGGTAGGGCTCGTCGGCCGGACCGTACGCCGCCTCGCAGGCCTCGCGCACGTCGGGGGCGCGGCGCAGCTCGATCACATGACCCGGCTCGACCGGCAGCACCAGCATCGCCAGGATGCGCGCCCGGTGCCCCTGGGCCTGGCGATGGCGATGAAAGGCCTGCGCCGTCGACTCTGCAGGGGCGTCCGCCTGGCGCCCCTTGTGCGGACGCCGGTCGATGCGGCGTGCCAGCGCCTGCAGCAACTGGCGGGCATTGTGGAAGTCCCCTTGCCAGACGAGGGCCGTGCCTTCACACGCGAGGCGGTAGGCCTTGTCGGCCGGCAGGGTGTCGTCGGCCGCGACGGCGCGGCGTGGGGCCGGCGTGCCGCTGTGGGAGCGCCACCGTGCAGAGCGTTCACCAGCCGCGCCCCGCCAGCTCACGAGCGCGGCTGCGGCCGGCTCGATCACAGCTTGCTCGGGAAGTCGTTGTTGCGGTAGCCACCCTTGCGCTGTGCGGCCGCCAGCTCGCCGGGTGTCATGTTGTCGTTGTCGCGGACGGTCTTGGGCGCACCAGCGGCCAGCAGGGTGTCAACCACCGAAGAGCCCCGGCTGTCGTACACCGATCTGGGGTTGCCCATCGCCGCCAGGTGCAGCGGCGTGCGGCCCTGCTTGTCCGTGGCAAACACCGAAGCATTCATGCGCAGCAGTTCGGTCACGATGTCGTCTCGCCCGACGAACGCGGCGTTGTGCAGTGGCGTGCGGCCGTTGATGTCCTTGGCCTCGATGTCGGCACCGGCGCCCACCAGCACCGGGATGGACTTGACCGAGGCAAAGTGGATGGGTTTCTGGCCCAACGACGTCTCGTCCGTGATCTTCAGGCCCTTGGACAGCAGAAGTTGCAGGACACGATCATCCAGGCCCCCACGGGCTGCGACATGGAGCACGCTGAGCCCCTCGCGGTTGCGTTGCATCGGATCGAGCCCCAGGCTCAGGAAATATTCCATGCGGTCATGGCGCGGCGATTCGGCCGCCCGGTGCAGGAGCGGCATGGCCTCGAGCGTGCCGACATCGCGCGGGTCGGCGCCGTTCTCCACCAGCCACTTCAACGCCGGCAAAGACGCACTGGCCGCACCTTCGTAGAGCACACGGTTCATGCCGGTCTTGCCGGCCTGCCGAGCAACGCGGGCCAGGTCGACGTTGGCCCCCGGGTTGTCGATGTACCCGGCCTGCATGAACATCTCCACCAGCTCCACCTTGGCCTGGAACGCCTCCTGGCGTCCCCGGTTGCCGGTGGCACACCAGCCGAGCAGGGCAATGACCATGAGCGTCGGAATCAGCCTGAACACCAGCCTTTGGATCGAACTACCTTCGCTCACCTTCACCTCCCGCGCAGTTCACACATTCATACGGCCCGACTTGTGGCCGACGCGATGCGCGCCGGATGCCTGCGGGTGTCCGGGATTCTAGTGTCGTGAGGTGGCAATGCGCGGGTGACGGGGCCGGCATCACGCCGGTTCCGCTCGGGACACCGCTACCATCGGGTCTTCCCGCATGACTGACCGCCTCGCCCATGGATCCGCTCTTCCCTGAGTTCGTGCAGCGCACCGTACCGATCGACACCGAGGTGCAGATCCACTGCCGCGTCGGCGGGCGGGGCACGCCGCTGCTGCTGCTGCACGGCCATCCGCAGACCTCGGCGATCTGGCACCGCGTGGCACCGGCGTTGGCCAGGCACCACACGGTGGTGGCCGCGGACTTGCGCGGCTATGGCGCCTCATCGAAACCCGCCGGCGACCCGCAACACGTGGCCTACGCCAAGCGCACGATGGCGCACGACATGCTGCACCTGATGCGCCAGCTCGGGTTCGCCCGCTTTGCGGTGCTGGCCCACGACCGCGGCGCGCGCGTGGCGCACCGGCTGGCCATGGACCACCCGCAGGCGGTCGAGCGCATGGTGCTGCTGGACATCGCCCCCACCCTGGCCATGTACGAACAGACCAGCGAGGCCTTCGCGCGGGCCTACTGGCACTGGTTCTTCCTGATCCAGCCCGCACCGCTGCCCGAACGCACGATCGAGGCCGACCCGGCAGGCTACGTGCGCTACGTGATGGGCAACCGCAGCGCCGGGCTCGCGCCCTTCGATCCGCGCGCGCTCGCGGAATACGAACGCTGCCTTGCGCTGCCCGGCGCCGCGCATGGCCTGTGCGAGGACTACCGCGCGGCTGCGACGATCGACCTCGAGCACGATCGCGCCGACCGCGACGCCGGACGCCGGCTGGAAATGCCGGTGCTGGCGTTGTGGGGCGAGCAGGGCGTGGTCCATCGCTGCTTCAGGCCGCTGGACGAGTGGCAAAAGGTGGCTTCGCGCGTGCATGGTGAAGCCCTGCCCTGCGGGCACTACGTTGCCGAAGAGGCACCCGAAGCCTTGCTCGAACGGGTTCTGCCCTTCCTGGCAGACAGCTCGGCCGGAGCCCCTGCCTGACATCCGCGGGCGGGCACGCGGCAGGATGCCGGCCTCAGGGCATGAGATCGGCGATGCGGTCCCAGATGTCAGGCGGCAGCCGCCCCAGGCGCTGCTCGACGACACGGCCCTCGCGGTCGATCACGAAGCTTGCGGGCAGGCTCGTCGGCGCGCCGAAGTTGTCCCGGTGGGCCGGATTGCGACGCCACATCGACGGAAAGCGCTGGGTCATCGGCACCAGGCGGTCCAGCAGCGCTTCGTAGGCGAGCACGTCCTCACGGCGTGCGTCCACCGCCACGGTCACCAGCTCGAAGGGCTTGCCCTGCCAGCCGGCGTAGTTGGCACGCAACTCCGGCAACATGTCACGACACACCGCGCAGCCGGTCGACCACAGCATCACGAGCACCACCTTGCCGCGCTGCTGCGCCAGCGTGAAGGCCCGGCCATCCAGTGTGCGGCCCTGCAGCGAGGCGGTGGCTGCGTCGGCGGCTGACGCTGCGGCACCCAGGATGGGCCATGCGCCCAGCCACAACATCTTGCGGCGCGACATCAACGGGACGGGACTCAAGGTGGGCTCCGGTGTGCAAGGGCTTTGCACTGTGTCGGGCCGGCGGGCGTCTCCTTACACATGCTGAGCGCCGCCGCCGAAGTGCGGCCGAGGACGTTCACAAGGAAACGCCGGGCCGCCCCAAGTTTCCTTGACCCCCGTGGGGGGCGGACTGGGCGCAGCCCGGCCCTGGGGGCGCTCTCAAGGAAACGCCGGGCCGCCCCAAGCTTCCTTGACCCCCGCGGGGGGCGGGCTGGGCGCAGCCCGGCCCTGGGGGCGCTCTCAAGGAAACGCCGGGCCGCCCCAAGTTTCCTTGCCCCCCTCGGGGGGCAGGCTGGGCGCAGCCCGGCCCTGGGGGCGCTCACAAGTGATTACGATGACGGCACAACGTGGCCCCCACCCGCGCAGGTGGACACGGAACAATGCGGCTGCTGCGTCCGACCTCCGCCGGCGGACCGCACACCGCCCTTTCCCAGGAGACCCGCATGTTCACCCTGCCCTTCCTCTCTTGTGGCTGCCCACACCGCGGCATGCCCCTGCCCGAGCGTCTGCGCGCGCGCATGCAGGCGCTGCTCGGGCATGACTTCACCAACGTGCGTCTGCACACGGGCCTGCCGCTCGCCGGCGCGGCCGCCTTCAATCATGGCAGCGACATCTACCTGGCCGCGACCACCTTCGACCCGGACGATCCGGCCACACAGCAGTTGGTGGCGCACGAGCTGACGCACGTGGTGCAGCAGCGCCTGGGCATGGTGCCGACCTTGCCGCCTGGCGAGGCCCTGCGGTGGCTGGTCGATCCGGTGCTTGAGGACGAGGCCGACCGCATCGCCGCGCAGGCCGGCCCGTACAGCCCGGCACCGATCAACCCGGCAGCGCCCGGCGAGGCGCGCGCGCCCTACCGCTGGGACGTCGTGCAGGCCACCCTGCACTTTCGTGAGTCCGACGGCCGGCTGCGCGAGATGACCGACGCCGAGCAGACCTGGAAGGAAATCACGCAGAACGTCCAGGGCGGCTTTCACCACTTTTTCGTGCACCTCAAGCGGGAGATCCTCCCGATCCTGAAGGAGTGGATCAGCGCCCAGGGCGGCACCGACCCCGCCGCATGGCGCATCCGGCGCGAGATGGGGCAGCAACGCCACATCCTCGTGTTCGGCGATCACACCAACATGGCCCGGGCCGTGATGGGCGAATTCCTGGCGCGCGAGGCGCTCGACGGCACCGAGACCCGGCTGGCACGCGCCACCGTGCAGTCGCGCTACATCGGCGCCCACCTGGCCGCATTGCTGGACAAGCTGCGCATGCGGTTCAGCGCGCCCGGCGCACCGGCCAGCCTTGCAGCCTTGCTGAACGACGGCACCACAGCGCTGGCCCGCCTGCCCTACCAGCCGCTGTACAAGAAGGCGGGTGCCAGCATCCCCAAGGTGCTGAAGGCGCCCGACGCCTACTACTTCGAAGACCGGGTGGTCACGCTGCATGACGTGTGCGACTACATGAAGAAACACGCCTCGGCGCTGGTCGAGGTGCCCGCCGAGATGAGCCAGGGCACCTGGTTCCGCATCAATGACCAGGGCAAACCGGAGTACTCGCGTCGTCCGATCGCCGGCACGGCCGACTTTCGCTACAAGACGGCCAGCCCCAATGACGGGCCGTACACCCTGAAGGAAAACAGCGGCTACGTGATGGCCGCGCGGGTGCAGGGCATGCCGATCTGGGCCGGGCCGTCCTTCACCACCGGCCGCATGATGCGCATGGCGCAATGGGCCGAGGCCTCGCCTCAGGAGTTCGAGGCCCTGGCCTGGGCCATCTTCGCGTTCTGGAACCAGTGCTATCCCACCTCGTCGACCTGGGTGCACCGTTTCCATGAGGTCATGGACATGGCCGCCAACTGGGGTGTGCCGTTTCAGCCGTTCAGCTATCCATCGACCATTCCGCCCGGGCATCGGGGCTGAACCTCCCGCCGGCCCGTCTGCTTTGCAGGCGGTGCAAGAGCGATTTGCCGCGCGTGGCGTTTCCGTGTGCAGCCTGGCTTTCTACAGTCGAGGCACTGCGAACCAGGAGTCGACCATGCACCCCACCCCCAGCCCCAGCGCAAGCCACACAACCCCGGCCGAACATGCGGCCGTGTTCGAAGCGGCACGCGCCGAAGCCGCACGCCTGCATCACCAGGCCGTCACCGCGTTTTTCGACCGCATCGGCGCCACCGTGCGCCGGGCGATCGGCGCGACCGGGCGAGCTGCGACACGCCCCCCCGCAGCGTCGCCGGCGCCGCGGGAGTGCAACGCCTGCTGACACACGTGCCCCCACGTCGAGCAAGGCCACCGGCTTCACCCGCCGTGGCCGGCCAGGGGACGCCCGAGAATGCCGGATCACCGTGGTATTCACGTCCCTTGACTGCTCAGAGAAAGACGCCATGACGGATCTGTCACGTTTCCCGATCACGCAGAAATGGCCGGCCCGGCACCCGGACCGCATCCAGTTGTATTCGCTGCCCACGCCCAATGGCGTGAAGGTGTCGATCATGCTCGAGGAAACCGGGCTGCCCTACGAGCCACACCTGGTGCGGTTCGACACCAACGACCAACTGTCGCCGGCCTTCCTCTCGCTCAATCCGAACAACAAGATCCCGGCCATCCTCGACCCGGACGGCCCCGGCGGCGAGCCGCTGCCGCTGTTCGAGTCGGGTGCGATCCTGCTCTACCTGGCCGAGAAGTCGGGCAAGTTCCTCGGCGAGGGCGCGGCCATGCGTTACCAGACGCTGCAGTGGCTGATGTTCCAGATGGGCGGTGTGGGTCCGATGTTCGGCCAGGTGGGGTTCTTCCACAAGTTCGCCGGACGCGAATACGAGGACAAGCGCCCCCGCGAGCGCTACACCGGCGAGGCGCGTCGGTTGCTTGGGGTGCTGGAGCAGCGGCTGCAGGCCGGGGAGTGGCTGATGGGCAAGCACTACACCATCGCCGACATCGCCACCTTCCCGTGGATCAACACCCTGGTGAACTTCTATCAGGCCGGTGACCTGGTCGGCTACGCCGACTTCCCGCAGGTGCAGCGTGCGCTCGCGGCCTTCCTGGCCCGCCCGGCCGTGCAGCGGGGCATGACCATTCCCGCGCGGCCGCCTGCGGACTGACCCCCCGACGGGGCATGGCGCCCCGACCGGACATCAGTCCGGTGCGGACGGTGGTGCCACGTCCGGGCACTCCGGCAGCGTGAATGAAAAGCAGGCACCTCGATCGCGGGCCGCCTCGACATGGATCTCGCCGCCGTGCTTGTGGATCACGCGCTGCACGATCGCGAGCCCCACACCGGTGCCGGGGAAATCGGCTTCCCGGTGCAGGCGCCGGAAAGGCTCGAACAGATGCCGCGCCTGGGCCATGTCGAATCCGGCCCCGTTGTCACGCACGCAGTAGCTCCGCCGACCCTGCGCGTCGGTCTGCGCAAAGAACTCGATGCGCGCCGGCTCGACCTTGCCGGTGAACTTCCAGGCGTTGGACAGCAGGTTCTCGAGGGCCAGGCGCAACAGGCCGGCATCGCCGTGTGCCATCACGCTGGTGTCGATCTCGACCTGCACCTCGCGGTGCGCGGCGGTGGCCTGCAGGGTGTTGACGATGTCGCGCGCGATCATGCCGAGGTGGACCGGGCGCACACGCACCTCCGCCCGCGTCACCTTGGACAGCGACAGCATGTCCTCGATCAGCGTGCCCATGCGCCGGGCCGAGCCTTGCACATGCTGCAGGTAGGTGGCCGCCGGCTCGCCAAGCACCGGCGCGGCCTCGGTGGCCAGCAGGTCGGCATAACCCTGCACTGCACGCAGCGGGGCACGCAGGTCGTGCGACACCGAATAGCTGAAGGCCTCGAGTTCCTTGTTGGCTTCCTGCAGTTCGGCGGTGCGCAGCTGCACGCGGCGCTCCAGGTCCTGATAGAGGGCGACATTCTCGAAGGCCAGCGAGGTGGAGTCGGCCAGGGCCTGGATGAGCTCGACCTCGTCCGCCGAGGCCTCGTGCGGCGTGGCCCAGTAGTTGCCGATCGCGCCGATTGGCGACTCGCCGCGGATGGGCACCATCACCAGGCTTTTCACGAAGGTGGGCCGATAGGCATCGTGCGGAATGCGGGCGTCGGCGTAGATGTCCGGGATGACGGCGGCGCGGCGGTTCAGCATGGCCCAGCCGCTGATGCAGTTGCGCAGCGGAAAACGCAGGCCTTTCCACAGCGGCTCGATCGCGTCTTCGTCGATGTAGTGGCAGTGCTCACCGTCACGCATCACGAAGGTGGCACCGTCGGCCTGATTGAGCTCGCGGGCCGCAACGCGAACGATGTCGACAATCGCCGCGGTGGTGCGTGCCAGCGACAGTTGGCGCACCGCGTCGACGAGCACACCACGACCGCGCGTCAGAGCTTCCAGTCGCTCATGGTCGCGGGCCGCCTGCACACGCATCAGCGCACTGGGCAGGCGCCAGAGCTCGTCCTTGGGGACGTAGTCGGTCGCACCGGCCTCGATGCAGTGTTCAGCCCAGCGCGGATCGGCATTGCCGCTGACGAACACGAAAGGTATGCCGGGGCGGCGCTGGCGCGCGGCCTGCAGCGCATCAAGACCGTCGATGCCAGGCACCCGGTTGTCCGAGAGGATGGCGTCGAAATGGGTGCGTTGCAACGCCTCGAAGTATTCGTCGGCGCTGCCCACCTTGTGCCAGACCGGCCTGAGGTTCAGGCGTTCGATCTCCCGGTGCACCAGTTCGGCATCCAGGGCGTCGTCCTCGAGGTGCAGGATCTGCAGTGACTGCATGTTGTCTCCCCTCTTGATGGCACCCTCGGGACACATGCGGCAGGCCGCACGATGACAGCCCGGGGTCGGCGCATCTTAGCCCGCCAGGCCAGCAGGTGTCAGCCTTTTGTCAGAAACCGGTGGCAAGGCGCGGTGTTTTTGGTAACCCGACGTGCCGTGCGCCGTGCCGGTCGGCTCAGTTGTCGATCACCCGGCGGGCAAACCGCTCAAGGTAGTCCAGCAACTGGTTGGCACCGGCCACGGCGGCGGCCTCGTCGCCCGAGGCGATGCCCTCGGCCAGCACCATGTGGGCACGCGCGCCCTCGGAGATCTCGCCCTCGTGCTGATAGGCATACCAGAAGCGCCGGCACTGCACGATCAGCGGCACCACGGCCTTCACGGCCGACTTGTTCTGGCTGGCCTGATGGTTGACCTGGTCGAGGTCATGGTCGGCCAGCATGTAGTCACCCAGGTGGCCCCGGGCGGCAGCCTTCAGCATCTTGTCGGCGCAGCGCACGATCTCCTTGCGCTGGGCGGCCGTGGCACGCCGTGCCGAACAGCGGGCGATCAGGCATTCGAGCACCCGGCGGGTCTGGATGACGTCCAGGTGGTCGGCCAGGTCGATGTGCGACACCAGCAGGCCACGCCGCGGTTGCTGCTCGATCAGGCCGATCGAGATCATCCGCAGCAGGGCCTCGCGCACGGGGGTGCGACCCAGCCCGGTGCGCTCGACGATCTCGCCTTCGACAACCGGACTGCCGGGCTGGAGCTGCAGCGTGGCGATCATGCCCTCGATGGTGTCGTAGGCGATGTCGGCGGCCCGGCGCTTGGGGGTGCCGGCCGGCGCGGGCTTCACCACGGGCAGCGCTGGCGCCGGTGTCTGGATGCCGGCCGGGTCGGTGGCAACGGTGTGTCTCATGTGGGAGGGCCCTGATCGATCGCGGCAGATCCGCTGCCGCACCCGGGGTCGCCGGGCAATGCATTGTCCCACCCGGCGCCCGCCAGGCTGCCGATCGGGGCCGGCACCAGGGGCACCCGGGGCGCGGGCGGTGACCAGCCCTTGAGCACCTGCAGCGCGGCACCGCACACCCGGCCCTGGCAGGCGCCCATGCCGCAGCGCGTCTGGAGCTTGGCCTCGGTCCAGCCGTCATGCGGCTGCAAGTCGCGCCAGGCCACGTCCTCGCAGCGGCACACCAGGGTGTCCGGCTGCGGCAGGCCCGCAACGGCCGGCCCCAGCGCAAAGGTCTGTTCAATGCGTGCGGCAAAGGCCTGCCACCGCTCGCGCCGGCGCCGCCATGGGCGGGCGGCATCGATCTGTCCGCTGGCAGCCAGGCCGGCAATCGTGCCTTCGACCCGGGCGAGTTCACTGCCGCCGACACCGGTGCATTCACCCGCGGCCCACACCGCGGCCAGCGACGTGGCCTGCAGCGCATCGACGCGCAGCGCCGGGCCGTGGCCGGTGCCGGGGTCCAGCGCACAGCCGAGCAGTTGCCCGAGCTGGATGTTGGGCACCAGGCCGTAACCGCAGGCCAGGCGATCGCAGTCCAGCGTGAGGGTCGGCGCCTGCGGCTGGACGCCCTGTCGCACCTGCACGGCTTCGACCCGCTGTGCGCCCAGCGCGGCCGTCACCACCGCACCGCTGCGGTAGTGGCGCGGCAGCAGCGTCGCGGCCTGGACGAGCTTTTCAGGCCAGCGCACCAGCGACAGCGCCAGACGGGCAAGCGGCCATGCCGGCGCCTGCTCGATCAGCCCGACCACCTTGGCACCGGCTTGTGCTGCGGTCGATGCCGCCGCCAGCAGCAGCGGGCCGCTGCCGGCCACCACCACCCGTTCGCCGGCCACGGGCCAGCCCGCCTTGATCAGCGCCTGCAGCCCGCCCGCGCCGCTCACGCCAGGCAGGGTCCAGCCCGGAAAGGGCAGCAGCAGCTCGCGTGCACCGGTGCACAGGATCAGCCGGCCCCAGCGCAGGCGCACGCTGCGGTGCGGCTGTTCCAGCAGCAACTCGTCGCTGGCCGTTGCCGCCAGCACCCGGGTGCCGGTCCACAGCGCCACGTTGGCGCAGCGGCCCACGGCGGCGCGCAGGGTGCGGGCCGACGCCGGCAGCCGCGCACCCGGGCCGTCGCGCCAGATCTGCCCGCCCGGGGCGGGGTTGTCGTCGATCAGCACGATGCGCTGGCCGCCAGGTGCAGCGGCCGCAGCCGCAGCCAGCCCGGCCGGCCCGGCGCCGACGATGAGCAGATCGCAACGCTCTGCTTCCATCGGCGTCATGGTGTCGTCTCCACGCGCATGCCGTCGGTGCAGGGTGTCTGGCAGGCCAGCACGCGTCGCCCGTCGACCCAGACGCGGCATTCGTGGCACACGCCCATGCCGCACAGCGCCGAGCGGGCCTGTCCCGTCACGGAAAGGCGGGTGATGGCCAGCCCCTGCGGATCGGCATGTCTCAACGCGGCCGCCAGGCTCACGCCGCGCGGTGCGCTGACCTGCCGGCCATCGAGCATGAAGCTCACGGCTTGCGGCGGCGGGCGAGGCACGATGGCGCTCATGCCGCCGCCATGAAACGTGCCGGCTCATAGGGCCGGGGGTCGATCGGTGCGGGTTCGCCGGTGATCATGGCCGCCATCAGCTCGCCGCTGGCCGTGGCGGTGGTCACCCCCAAGCCTTCATGGCCGGTGGCCAGCCACACACCGCGCTGTTGCGGATGGCGCCCCAGCAGCGGTTGACCGTCCGGGGTGGCTGCACGCAGACCGGCCCAGCAGCGGATGGCCTGCAGGCCGGCCAGCGCAGGCACATAGTCGAGCGCCCGCGTGAGCATGCGCGCCAGCATGGGGGTGTCGATGTCGAGATTTTCCGTGTCGAACTCGCGTGAGGACCCCAGCAGCAACTGCCCGGTCGGGCGCGGCTGAAGGTTGAACGCCACCGAGGCGCCGTCGCTCTGGTGCGCGCGGCGCACATAGCCCAGCTCGACCAGTTGGTGGTGCACCGTGCCGGGGTAACGATCGGTGATCAGCAGCTGGCCCTTCTTGGCACGCAGCGGCAGCCCCGGACACAGGGCTCGAGCCTCCAGGCCGTTGGCCACCAGCACGGCAGCGGCACGGCGCACGCTGCGGTCAGCGAGCTGCACCCGCCCGCTGGTCACCGCGGTGGCCTCGGCCCGCTCGACACGGATGCCCGGGCTGCGCAGCCAGGCCTGTGCCACGGCTGGCGCATAGACGATGGCGTCGCCCGGCACCCGCAGCGCACCGGCCAGCCCGGGGCGCAATGCGGGTTCGGCCCGCGCCAGCTCGGCCGCACCGAGCAGGCTGCCCGCCACACCGGCCTGGGCCAGGCGGGCGAGCTTGTCGCGCGCGCCGTCCATCTCTTCGTCGTCGGCGGCAATCCACAGCGTGCCGACCTCACGCCAGGCGCAGGCCGCCGGCAGCAGCGGCGCATGCTGGCGCCACAGGTCCAGCGACCAGGCCGACAGCGCCAGTTCGGCGGGGTTGTCGTCCATCACGACCAGGTGGCCCATGCCGGCCGCGGTGGCCCCCGGCCTGCCGGCATCGATCACCAGCACCTGCAGCCCACGCCGTGCCAGGGCCGACGCGCAGGCCGCTGCCACGATGCCGCCGCCGATGACGATGAGGTCTGCGTCCAAAGGAAAGGCCCGCGCGTCAGGGCGCGATGCCCCAGGCGAAGGGATCGGCCGGATCGACCAGCAGCGTGGCCTCGGCACACACATGGGCCCGCCCGCGCAGGGTGGGCACGATGTGTTCGCCCTGGCGGACGTAACTCGCCTCGAACACGCTGCCGATCACGCTGGCCTGGCGCCACACGGCGCCCGGCGCAAGCTTGCCGTCGGCCGCGAGGCAGGCGAGCTTGGCGCTGGTGCCGGTGCCGCACGGGGAGCGGTCATAGGCGAGCCCCGGGCACAGCACGAAGCTGCGGCTGTCGGCCCCGTCCGGGTCGTCGCCAAACAGTTCGATGTGGTCGATCTCGGCCCCGTCCGTGCCGGTGATGCCCTGTGCCGGCAGCGCGCGCCGCAGCGCCGACGCAAACTCGGTCAGTGCGGCCAGGTTGTCGCCGGCCACACGCAGGCCGTGGTCGCTGACGAGGAAGAACCAGTTGCCGCCCCAGGCGACGTCGCCGTGCACCACGCCGCGCCCGGGCAGCTCGACGGCCACCTGCGCGCGGTGCCGGAACGAGGGCACGTTGCGCACGCTGACCGAGCCGTCGTCGTGCAGCGTGGCCTGCACCGGCCCCACCGGCGTGTCGATCAGGTGCGTGCCGGCACCGATGCGGCCCATGTGCGCCAGCGTGACGATCAGCCCCATCGTGCCGTGCCCGCACATGCCGAGGGTGCCGGTGTTGTTGAAGAAGATCACGCCGGCCGCGGCCCCGGGCGAGACCGGCTCGCACAGCAGCGCGCCGACGATCACGTCGTTGCCGCGCGGTTCGAGCACCGTGGCGCGGCGCCAGGCATCGTGCTCGCGCACCAGCCGGTCGCGCTGTGCGGCCAGGCTGCCACCGCCCAGATCGGGAAAGCCTGACACCACCAGGCGCGTGGGCTCGCCGCCGGTATGCGAGTCGATGATCTGGATGCGGTGCATCACGAACCTCCTGAGGGAACGGTCAGAGCGTGGCCCCGACCTTGCGCAGCTCGGCGATCTGCGGTGCCTTGGGCAGCCACAGGTCGTCGAAAGCCTTGATGATGCCTTCGTTCTTCAGTCCCGGCTCGGTGCGGATCGGGATCGGTGCCGCCTTGAACTTCTCGATCAGGCCCTGCTCGGTGGTCACGATGTCCTCGATCTGGGCGTCGAGCGACTGGCGCACCAGGCCGCGGATCATCTCCTTGTCCTTGTCGGGCAGGCCTTGCCACACTCGGCCGGAGACCAGCGGGGCGAACGGCATGAACAGTGCATTCATCTGCAGCATCACCTTCGAGACCTTGTCGAAACGCTGATTCCACGAGAACTCGATGTCGGCCTCCAGCCCGTCGACCTGGCCGTTGGCCATGGCGTCAAACACCGCCGGCGTGGGAATCGGCGTGGGCGCTGCGCCCAGGGCCTGGTAGAAATCACGGTAGACCGGCGTGGGGTTGATGCGCAGCTTCATGCCCTTGAGGTCGGCCACGCCGTTGATGTCGCGGGTGGAAAACACCGACCGCATGCCGGTGATGCCCCAGCCCAGGCCGATGGTGCCCGTCTCGCGCGGCAGCGCCTCGAGCAGCTTCAGTGCCGCGGGGTGGCGCGCCAGCCGGGCCACCTGGGCGGTCGAGCGCACCAGATAGGGCGCATTGATCGCCGCCACGCTGGACACCCGCGAGCCCAGTTCGGCGGCCTGGATCCAGCCCATGTCCAGCGCACCGGACTGCAGCTGCTGCATCATCGCCGGCTCGTTGCCGAGCTGGCCGGAGTGGAACACGCTGACGCTCAGGCGTCCGCCCGATTCCTTCTTCAAGGCCTCGCCGAACTGCAGCGCGGCGCGGTTCCAGGAGTGCCCGGCCGGCGTGATCAGGCCCAGGCGGAACTCGCGCGCGGCCTGAGCATGCGCTGTGCCGATGAAAAAGGCCGGTGCGGCCAGCGAAGCACCGGCGGCTTGGACGAACTGACGACGTGACAGGGTCATGGTGCGAGCTCCAGTTGGGGGGGGACAAGGCGGGTCGATCTACTTCAGCAGGGCCAGCGACAGCCCCGGAAAGATCGACAAGAGCACAAGGGCCACGCAGCAGATGATGAAAAACGGCAGCGTGACGAGGAACATCTTTCCGGGCTTGGCCCCCGTGACGGCCGACGCCACGAAAAAGCTCAGGCCTACCGGTGGCGACATCAGTCCGAGCACCAGGTTGACGACCACCACCACACCGAAATGGCGGGGGTCGATGCCATAGACCTCGGTGGCGATCGGCAGCAGGATGGGCACGGTCATGATCAGCCCCGGGATGCCGTCGATCACCGTGCCGATCACCAGCAGGATCAGGTTGACCAGCAGCAGGAAGCTGACCGGGTCGCGCGCAACCGACTGGATCCAGGCGGCGGCGGCCTGCGGCACCTTGCCGTAGATCAGCAGCCATGAGAACACCGCCGCGGCGGCCACCAGGAACAGCACGATGGCCGAGTACAGGGCCGCGCGCAGCAGGATCTCGGGCAGCCGTGAGAACGAGAACTCGCGCGTCACGTAGCGGCCGATCAGCGCGGCGGTGAGGGCCCCCACCGCCGCCGCTTCGGTCGGGTTGGCCACACCACCGAAGATCGAGCCCACGATCACCACCGGGATCAGCAGCGTGGGCGAGGCCTTGAGCACCGTGACCGCGCGTTCGCGCAGGCTGCGGCGCTCGCTGCGCGGGTAGTGGTAGACCCAGCCCATGCAGGCGATCACGACAAAAAACAGCAGCGTCAGCAGCACACCCGGCAACAGGCCGGCCAGCAGCATGTCGCCCACCGCCACCTGCGCCATGACGCTGTAGACCACGAACATCACCGACGGCGGGATGATCGGGCCGAGCATGCCGCCGTAGACGGTGATGCCTGCGGCAAAGGTCTTGTCGTAGCCCTGGCGCTCCATCTGGGGCACCATGACCTGCGACATGATCGCCACCTGGGCGGTGGCCGACCCGACGATGGACGCCACCATCATGTTGGCCAGGATGTTGACGTAGGCCAGCCCGCCACGCACCGCGCCCACGAAGGCCATCGCCATCTCGACGAGCCGGCGTGTGATGCCGCCGCTGTTCATGATCTCGCCGATCAGGATGAACAGCGGGATCGCGATCAGGCCGTAGCTGTCCACGCCCGAGAACATCTGCAGCGCAAACGACTGGAACAGCACCGTGTTGCCGGTGCTGAACACATAGACCACACCGGCCAGGCACAGGCACACGCCGATGGGCACCCCGACCAGCATCGCGACGATGAAAAACAGGGTGGTGAACATGGGGTCGCCTCAGCCTCTCAGTTCACCGCGTCGGCCTGGCCCTGCGGGAAGCCCGGGATCGTCTCGCGCGGCAGGCGGCCCAGGTCCTCGAGCAGGTTGGCCAGCGCATGCAGCGAAAAGGTCAGTGCAAAGATGGGCAGGATGAGCTGCACCACCCAGGTGGGCCAGTTCAGCGTCTGCGTACGTTCGGTGTAGAGGAAGTTGAAGCTCTGCGCGGCGTACTCGCGTGCATCGAAGCCATGGCGGGCGATGCCCACCGGGTCCATCCAGAGCCAACACATCGCCACCAGCGCCAGACCAAAACCCAGCACGCTTGCCGTGGCGGCGCAGCGCACCCGCCGGGCGCTGCGCGGGCCGAGCTTGTCGGTCAGCAGCGTGACGGCAAAGTCCATGCGCAGCCGGGTCATGGCACTGGCGCCCACGAAGGTGAGCCAGACGACCGAATACACCGCCGCCTCATCCACCCAGTAAAGCGGCACGCCGGCATAGCGCGTCACCACATTGAGCAGGATCAGCAGCAGCAACCAGGCCAGCAGGCCCATCAACACCAGGCGCTCGACCTGGATCACCGCGCCGGACAGGCGCAGCACGGCCCGGGTGATCGGGCGGCGGGGTGCGGGAACGGTGGGCATGACCGGGTGGTTCGTCCGTTGGCAGGGCTGCCGCGCGGCTCAGTCCACCGAGCGGAACTCGGCCGGGCGCGTGGCCAGCGCCTTGCGCACCACGGCCTCGACATGCTCGCGCTCGGCACCGATCAGCGGCAGGCGCGGGCGGCGCACATGTTCGGTGCCCACACCCACCAGCGCGTCGATCAGCTTGAGGTTCTGCACCAGCTTGGTCGATACGTCCAGGTGCAGCATCGGCGTCATCCACTGGTACAGCTTGAGCGCACGCGCAAAGTCCCCGGCCTTCATCAGCTCGTACAGCGCCACCGTCTCACGCGGGAAGGCGCAGCCCACACCGGCCAACAGGCCGTCGGCACCCAGCGCCAGCGCCTCGTAGGCCAGGTCGTCCACACCGATGAAAAGCTGGTAGCGATCCCCCACCGTGTTGCGCAGGTCGGTGATGCGGCGGATGTTGTCGGTGCTTTCCTTGATCGCGGTGATCCAGGGGCAATCGGCCAGCTCCAGCATGTGCTCGGGCTTGAGGTCCACCCGGTAGGCCACCGGGTTGTTGTAGACCATGATCGGCTTCTGCGCGGCCTCGGCCATCGTGCGCACATTGAGCATGGCCTCGCGTGCATCGGCCACGTAGATCACCGAGGGCATCACCATGAAGCCGGCCACACCCACCCGGTTGGCCGCGTCGATGTAGCGCAGGGCCTCCCGCGTGCGGGTTTCGGACACATTGGCCAGCACCGGGATGCGGCCGTTCGCCGTCTCCACCGCGATGCGGGCCACCTCGACCTTCTCCTCGAGCGACAGCGTGCTGGCCTCGCCCAGCGACCCGCAGGTCACGAGGCCGTGGATGCCGTTGCGGATCTGGAAATCGATGTGCCGGGCCGTGCCTTCGGCGTCGATGCTTTCGTCGGGATGGAACTTGGTGGTGACGGCGGGAAAGACACCTTGCCAGCGGGGAATGTTCACGGGGGGCTCCTGTATGAAACAAGGGGGGCGGGCGGGATCGATCGTGCTGGATCGTTCGTGCGGGATCGATCACGCTGAAGGGCCGCGCGGCGGGTCCAGGGCGGGGTTGGCACCCCCGCCTCCGCCGGACCCACCCCGACAGGGGGCAGCTCGATCAATCTATTGCAAATATATTAGCGAGATACCGTCAACGTAATGTCAGGGTATCTAGCAGCTTGTGTGCCAGGCGGTTGTGGCGTATTGGCGGCTTTTTGACGGCAAACCGCCCCACACCGGGGCCACACAGGCCCGGCCATGCCCGCCTCAGGTGCCCGCGCCCTGGCCCGATGGGCCGGCCCGGTGCATGGGGGGCTGTCACACAATGGCAGGCTGCTGCGTCTGGCCCGCATGACCCCGACCGAACTGTTCTCGACCCTGCGTCCGCGCCTGCTGGGCATCGCCTACCGCATGCTTGGCGTGCGCGCCGATGCCGAAGACGTGGTGCAGGACGCCTGGCTGCGCTGGCACGGCAGCAACCATGCTGCCATCGCCTCCGGTGAGGCCTGGCTGGTGACGGTGGTGACCCGCCTGGCCATCGACCGGCTGCGCGAGGCCCGCAACCACCGCGAGGTGTACCCCGGCGAATGGTTGCCCGAGCCTCTGGTGGAGATCGACGAACACACGCCCGAATCGCTGGCCGAGCAGGCCAGCGATCTGTCAGTGGCCCTGCTGTGGGTGCTGGAGCGCCTGGCGCCCGAGGAGCGGGCCGCCTTCCTGCTGCGGCAGGTGTTCGACCATGACTATGCCGACGTGGCCCGGGTGCTGGACAAGTCCGAGGCGGCCTGCCGGCAACTGGTGCACCGGGCCAACGAGCGGGTGCGCGACCAGCGTCCACGCTTCACGACCGACCCGGCCCAGCATCGGCGCCTGCTCGAAGGGTTTGTGGTGGCTTCACGCAGTGGCGATCGCGACCGCATCAAGGCCCTGCTGGCCGATGACGTGCTCGCGGTGGCCGATGGCGGCGGCAAGGTCTTTGCCTCGCCGCGGGTCCAGCACGGTGTGCATCGCATCGCCAACCTGCACTGGGCCCAGAACCGCCAGCTCGGCGAGCGGCTGCAGTGGCGCATGGCACGCATCAACGGTGAACCCGGGTTGATGCGCTATGTGGACGGTGCCCTGAACGCGGTGCTGAGCTTCACCACCGACGGTCAACGCATCACCGGCATCTACACCGTGATGAACCCCGACAAGCTCGCCCGCATCAGCCACACGGCCTGAGGCCGCCGCGCTGTCACAACCCACCCGGCTGCTGCGTCTTGACAGAAGAGGGGCCGCACGGTGCGGCCTTGCGACCTGGAGCCAAGCTCATGACCAACACCTCCCGCATCGACTACCCGCGCCTGGCCGCGCGTTCGTTCAAGCAGCTCGTTCAGCTGTCGATGGACCTGCACAAGGGCCCGCTCGGGGCACGCCTCACGGCGATGGTCTTCCTGCGCGCGTCGCAGATCAACGGCTGCGGCTACTGCATCGACATGCACTGGCACGAACTCACGCGGCTGGGCATGCAGGCGCGCCACATCAACAGCGTGGCCGGATGGCGTGAATCGCCCTGGCTGGAGCCGGCCGAGCGGGCCGCGCTCGCCTGGACCGAAGCCGTCACGCTGATCCCGCAACGCCAGCCCGGCGAGGCCGAGTTCGAGGCGCTGCGCGCGCACTTTTCGGACGAGCAGATTGCCGAGCTGTCGTTTGCCATCGGCGCGATCAACGCCTGGAACCGGATCAACGTGAGCCTGCACCAGCCGATCCCGGCCTGAGCGCGGCCCCGGTGCGGCCAGTCACCCGCGCAGGCTGGATGGATATACAGTTGCGGCTGGCCGCGCCCGATTTCACGGGCCGTCCGCCGCAGTCATGTCCACCCTCCTTGCCCCTGCCCCGCCCGCGACGGCGAGCCCCTTCGATGCCCTCAACGCCGAGCAACGCGAGGCGGTGTGGCACGGCAACGACCCGCTGCTGGTGATTGCCGGCGCCGGATCGGGCAAGACCAGCACACTCGCCAGCCGGGTGGCCCGCCTGGTGCTCGATGGTGCCGACCCGCAGCGGCTGCTGCTGCTCACGTTTTCGCGCCGCGCCGCCCACGAGATGGAGCGCCGGGTCGGCCAGACCTTGATGCAGGCCCTGAACCTGCGCGGCGTCGACCGGCCGCCGGCCCTGCCCTGGGCCGGCACCTTTCACGCCGTCGGCGCCCGGCTGCTGCGCGAGTACGCCGGACACATCGGCCTGAGCGACGCCTTCAGCATCCTCGACCGCGGCGACGCCGAAGACCTGATGGGCTGGGTGCGCGAGGAGCTGGGTCACGCCCGCTCGAAGCGGCGCTTTCCGCTGAAGGGCACCTGCCTGGCGATCTACTCGCGGGTGGTGAACAGCCAGGCACCACTCGACGAGGTGCTCCAGTGGCACTACCCGTGGTGTGCCGACTGGCAAGCCGAACTCACGCAGCTTTTCGGCCGCTATGCCGCCACCAAACAGCAGCAGCACCTGCTCGACTACGACGACCTGTTGCTCTACTGGTGCGAGATGCTGGCCGACCCGGCGCTGGCGCAGGCGGTGGGCGCGCGTTTCGACCATGTGCTGGTCGACGAGTACCAGGACACCAACCGGTTGCAGTCGGCCATCCTGCACGCGCTCAAGCCCGACGGCCGCGGCCTGACGGTGGTGGGCGACGACGCCCAGTCGATCTACGCCTTCCGCGCCGCCGAGGTGCGCAACATCCTCGACTTTCCGGCGCAGTACGGCCCGGCAACCCGTGTGGTGGCGCTGGAGCGCAACTACCGCTCCACCCAGCCCATCCTCGACGCCTCGAACGCGGTGATCGCGCTGGCCACCGAACGCCACCCCAAGCACTTGTGGACGGACCGCATCGGCAGCGAAAAGCCGGCCCTGGTGACCGTGGCCGACGAACTCGCCCAGGCACGCTGGGTGGCCGACGAGGTGCTGCGCCTGCGCGAAGGCGGCCTGCGGCTGAAGTCGCAGGCGGTATTGTTCCGCACCGCTCACCACAGCGCCGCGCTCGAACTGGAGCTGGCCCGCCGCAACATCCCGTTCGTGAAATTCGGCGGCCTGAAGTTCCTGGAGGCCGCCCACATCAAGGACCTGCTGGCCGTGCTGCGATGGGCCACCAACCCGCGCCATCGCCTGGCCGGCTTTCGCGTGGCCCAGCTGGTGCCGGGCATCGGTGCGGCCACGTCGCGCGCCCTGCTCGATGCCCTGGACGCCGCCCCCGACCCGGTGCAGGCCTGGCGCGAGTTCACGCCGCCCGCGGCCGCAGCCGACGACTGGCAGGCGCTGGCAGCGCTGCTGGCGCAACTGCACCTCGATCGTGTCGGCTGGCCCGATGAACTCGGCTGCGCGCGCGACTGGTACCTGCCCCACCTTCATCGCCTGCACGACGATGCCGCGGTGCGCCAGGGCGACCTCGACCAGCTCGTGCGGCTGGCCGGCAGCCACGGCGACCGAGCGCGCTTCCTGAGCGACCTCGCCCTGGACCCGCCGGAAGCCACAAGCGATCTGTCGGGCCCGCCAGGGCTCGACGAGGACTACCTGATCCTGTCGACCATCCACTCGGCCAAGGGCCAGGAGTGGCAGGCGGTCTACCTGCTCAATGCCGTGGACGGCTGCATCCCGTCCGACATGGCCACCGGCACGGCCGCGCAGATCGAAGAAGAACGGCGCCTGCTCTACGTTGCGATGACCCGCGCCCGACAGCACCTGCAGCTGATCGTGCCGCAGCGTTTTTACGTCACGCAGCAAGGGGCCCTCGGCGATCGCCATCTGTACGGCAGCCTGACCCGCTTCGTGCCAGCCGATCTGGCCCCGCTGTTCGAGACCCGGGCCACGGCGGCGCCGCTGGACGTGACGGCACCGCCTTCGCTTGAGCACCTGGGCCCGGGCAGCGACGTGGGCGCCCGCCTGCTGGGCCGCTGGCGCTGAGCACGGCCACTCACGGCAGGCCGGGTACTCCCGCCACCGGCCCGGGCGAAAACAGCCCGGCCTGCTCCTCGAACCGCATGAACGGTGACTCGCGCTCGCCCGAACGCTTGAACAGCTCCACGGTTTCGCTCAGGCGGCCCTGGGCATAGTCATAACGCTGCGTGATGCGGTATCGGTTGTAGGGTGCAAACAGGCTCACGCCCCTGGCATCGAAATCCATCAGGCCCTCGGCAAACCGGGCGTCGATCCGACCCTCACCCTGGCCGAGGCTGGACTGCAGACGAAAGGCACGCGGTGCCTCGCCCGCCGCGGGCGGGTAATCGACACGAAAGTAGTGCGCCTGGTCACGCGCGCCTGCGCTGCCGTCGTAGTCAGGGTGCCGCCGGTGCTGCACCTTGATCGACTCCCAACGGTCGGCATGACGACGCTGGGTGACCGAAAACTCGTAGTCGTGGGCCGGCGCCGCGCGCCACGCGCCATCAACCCAGACCGAGGCGCGGCCGATGCCCACCCACACCAGCGTGGCCAGCGGTGCGCCCGCGGTCGCCGCCGGCGGCAGCTCGACCAGCGGCAGGTTCGATGCCGCCGGTGCAGCCGATGCGCCGGCCGTCATCAGGGAGAACAGGGTCGCCAGCCAGGGCCGGCGCGTGGGAGTGAGGGTCGTGTTCATGGCAGGTCTCGCAGTGGTGAAAGGCGTTGGATCAAGGGGAAGCCGAATCAGGCCTTCAGACTACGGCCGCTCCTAGAATCATGGAAATCGATTCTGCAGATCCGAGGTATTTGAATCATGGATATGAACCGCCACCACCTCGGGCTGCTTGCCGCCCTGGACGCCCTGCTGGTCGAACAGAACGTGACGCGCGCGGCCGAGCGGCTGCACCTGAGCCAGCCGGCGGCCAGCAATGCGCTGGCGCAACTGCGCCGGGTGTTTGGCGACCCGTTGCTGGTGCGCCGCGGTCGTGACCTCGTGCCCACCGCGCGCGCCCTGAGCCTGCAGCCGCTGGTGCGTGAAGCGCTGGACAAAGTCGACAAGGTGTTTGCCGGCCCGGGACGCTTCGACCCGGCACAGGTTTCACGTCGCATGCACCTGGCGGTGTCCGATGCCGTGGGCCAGCAACTGGTGCCGCTGCTGGTGCAACGCCTGGCCGAGCAGGCGCCGGGCATCAGGCTGAGGATCAGCGCGGCCGGTGCCGAGGTGCCCGAGGATGCGCTGGGCAGCGGGGCGCTGGACATGGTGATCGGCCACCACGAAAGCGTGCCGCCCGACCTGCGGGCCGTGCTGCTGTATGAGCAGGATCTGGTCGCCGTGGTGCGGCGTGATCACCCGGTGGTGCGCACCCGCCTGTCACTGGCGCAGTTCCTCGCCACGCCGCAGGTGGTGGTGGTGCCACACCCGGCCGCGCTGGAGGTCGAGCTGCGACGAGTCTTCAGTGCACATCGGCAGCCCTTCCAGCTCGCGGCCTCGGTCCAGCACACCTCGACGGCGGCCGCGATCGCCGCCCAGGGGGACTGCCTGGCTCTGATGACCGAGCGGCTGGCCCGCCTCTACAGCGCCGTGTTCGGCCTGCGCGTGCTGCGCCTGCCGCGGCAGGTGCAGCCGCCCCGGGTGGCGGTGCGTGCGGTGTGGCATGAACGCACCCACCAGGACCCGGCGGCCGTGTGGTTCAGGCAGGTGCTGATGGGGTGTGCCGAGGCGTGCCGGTAGCTGATTCACCGAGGGGATTGACTCCCTCTCCCGCTTGCGGGAGAGGGTCGGGGAGAGGGCGTGCTGCGAGTCGCTGCCGCGGTGGTGCGTGGCGCCGTGTATCGCCCCTGCCGGGGCGAGCCCGGGGGTCACTCCCTCTCCCGCAGGCGGGAGAGGGAGCTTGTGTCGCTGCGGCCTGACCGGTCCCGTCAGGGACCGGTCTCGTCTTTCCGTTCGTGCGGTTCGTGTTCGGGGCCCCCTTGGGGTCGCTGAGCAGCGCAGGGCCGGGCGGATCAAGAAGGGGGCTTGTCTGAGCCCGCAGGGCGAGTTTGCCCCCTTCCCGCCCGGGCCGAGCAGCGCAGGGGAGTTTCCGTGCCAACGGAAACCGAGCACTCGGGGGTGCCCTTTCTTTTGGTTCCTTTTCTTTGGGCACGCAAAGAACAGGAACTCGCCCGCCGGGGCGAACTCCCGGCTCGCCCCGACAGGGGCGAAACAGCAGCGCCACCCAACGCAGCAGCGCCACGCCAACGCTCCCCC
>CAMLSD010000032.1 GCA_946482595.1 uncultured Comamonadaceae bacterium | reverse complement strand
GCCAACAGATTTACAGTCTGCCCCCTTTAGCCACTCGGGCACCCCTCCGCGGCGAACCACAGATTCTAGCAGGGTCCTTTGGGAAAAGCCATAGCTCTCGAAGAAAAGTGTGTCGACCCGCAGGCGCAGCCCCAGCACAGGGCCGTCACCAGACGATGCCCGGCTCGCCAGGGCGCTGGTGCGCAAGCCAGTCGCACGCCTTCGAGAAATGCCCACACCCGAGGAAGGGCTGGGGCGGGCGCAGGGCCGACAGCGGTGACGGATGGTTGGCGGTGAGCACAAGGTGCCGCGCCGCGTCGATCAGCGCCGACTTGCGCTGCGCCGGCGCGCCCCACAGCATGAAGACGCAGGGCCCGGCCACCTGCGACACATGCGTGATGAGCGCATCGGTGAGCATTTCCCAGCCCTGACGCGCATGGCTCTGAGGCTGGCCGTCCTCGACGGTCAGGGTGGTGTTGAGCAGCAGCACGCCCTGCGCCGCCCAGGCGCTCAGGTCACCGTTGCTGTGCCGCTGGACACCGACATCGGCAGCCAGCTCCTTGTGGATGTTGCGCAGGCTGGGTGGCACCCGCTGGCCGGCCGGCACCGAAAACGCCAGACCCTGGGCCTGGCCGGGCCCGTGGTAAGGGTCCTGACCCAGGATCACGACCCGCACCCGCTCGGGCGGCGTCAGATGCAGCGCATGGAATACGCGGGCCGGATAGACGACCGCGCCGGCAGCCACACGTCCATCGACAAACTCGATCAGCGCGCGGCCCGTCGCACTGTCGCGAAAGGTGTCGGTGACACCCCGCCAGGGGGGTGGCACCTCGTCGAAACAGCGCGACAGCGGCCGCTCGAGCCGGTTGCTGCCCGCTGGCGCGGTTGGCTGGGCTGCCGGCGCAGCGAACAGGTCGTGCTGCGCGTTCACCCGAACAGCTCGGCCAGTGCCCGCCCCGGGTCCGGTGCGCGCATGAAGGCCTCGCCCACCAGGAAGGCATGGACATCGGCCTCGCGCATGCGCCGTACATCGTCGCGGTCCAGGATGCCCGACTCGGTCACGAGCAGGCGGTCGCCCGGCACGTCGGCCAGCATGCCCAGGGTGGTGTCCAGCGTGACGTCGAAGGTGCGCAGGTTGCGGTTGTTGATGCCCACCAGCGGTGTCCTGAGCTTCAGCGCGCGCTGGAGTTCATCGGGATCGTGCACCTCCACCAGCACCGCCATGCCCAGTGCGTGGGCAACTGCCTCGAGGTCGGCCATCTGCGCATCGTCGAGGCAGGCGGCGATGAGCAGGATGCAGTCCGCGCCCCAGGCGCGCGCCTCGAACACCTGGTACTCGTCGACCATGAAGTCCTTGCGCAGCACGGGCAGCTCGCAGGCGGCACGGGCGCGCTGCAGGTATTCGGGCGAGCCCTGGAAGAACTGCACGTCGGTGAGCACCGACAGGCAGGCCGCGCCGTGGCGCGCATAGCTGGCTGCGATCTCGGCCGGCACGAAATGCTCGCGCAGCACGCCCTTGCTCGGGCTGGCCTTCTTGATCTCGGCGATCACGGCGGCCCGGCCGGCCGCGACCTGCTGGCGCAGGCTGCCGACGAAGTCCCGCTGTCCGCCCAGGGCTTCGGCCGCACGCCGCAGGGCCGTGGGCGCGGCACGCTGCCGGGCTGCGGCGATCTCCTCGTGCTTGACGGCCACGATCTTCTTGAGGATGTCGCTCATGTCCCCTGCTCCTGAAGGCGCAGCCCCCGGCCCGCAGGCCGGGGGCTCGAGATGGTGCGTGTCATGCCTTGAACTTCTGCGTGACGGCCACGAACTGGCTGAGCTTGGCCAGCGCCTTGCCCGAGGCCACGGCTTCACGCGCCATGCGCACGCCATCGGTGACCGACGGGGCGACGTTGGCGCAGTACAGCGCGCCGGCCGCATTGAGCAGCACGATGTCGCGCACCGGGCCGTCCTCGTTGGCCAGGGCCCGCTGGATGCACTGCACCGACTCGTCGCGGTCGGCCACCTTCAGCACGCGCAGGTCATAGACCGGCATACCGAAGTCGCTGGGGTGCACGGTGTATTCCTTGACCGAGCCGTCCTTGAGCTCACCCACCAGCGTCTCGCCGGACAGCGAGATCTCGTCCAGGCCGTTGAGTCCGTGCACCACCATGGCATGGTCGGCGCCGAGACGCTGCAGCACACGCACCTGGATGCCCACCAGGTCGGAGTGGAACACCCCCATCAGCTGGTTGGGCGCATCGGCCGGGTTGGTCAGCGGCCCCAGGATGTTGAACAGGGTGCGCACGCCCAGCTCCTTGCGCACCGGTGCCGCATGTTTCATCGAGGCATGGTGGCTCGGCGCAAACATGAAGCCGATGCCGGTTTCGGCCAGGCATTCGGCCACCTGCGTGGGCGTGAGCATGATGTTGACGCCCAGGGCCTCGAGCACGTCGGCGCTGCCGGTGCTCGACGACACACTGCGACCACCATGCTTGGCGACCCGCGCACCGGCGGCCGCGGCAACGATCATCGCGGCCGTCGAGATGTTGAAGGTGTGCGCGCCGTCGCCGCCGGTGCCGCACAGGTCCACCAGGTGGCGCTTGTCGGACACCACCACGGGCAGTGCGAACTCGCGCATGACCTGGGCCGCGGCGGTGATCTCGCCGATGGTTTCCTTCTTGACGCGCAGTCCCATGGCCAGCGCGGCGATCATCACGGGCGACATCTCGCCGCTCATGATGCGGCGCATCAGGGCCAGCATCTCGTCGTGGAAGATCTCGCGGTGCTCGATGACCCGCGTCAGGGCTTCGGTATCGGTGATGGGCATGTCGGTGTGCTCCTCAGTGCATGTCCAGGAAGTTCTTCAGCATCGCGTGCCCGTGTTCGGTCAGGATGGACTCCGGATGGAACTGCACGCCCTCCAGCGGGGTGGGCGTGCCCGCCAGGCCCTTGTGGCGCACCCCCATGATCTCGCCGTCCTCGGAGGTGGCGGTGATCTGCAGGCAATCGGGCAGGGTGTCGCGCTCGATGGCGAGCGAGTGGTAGCGGATCACCGTGAATTCGCGCGGCAGGTCGCGGAACAGGCCCTGCTGGTCGGTGGTGAGGACGCTGGTCTTGCCGTGCATCTGGCGCTGGGCGCGCACGATGCGCCCGCCGAGCGCCGCACCGATGCTCTGGTGGCCCAGGCACACGCCCAGCAGCGGCAGCTTGCCGGCAAAGTGCTGCACCGCACTCACGCAGATGCCGGCCTCGGCCGGCGAGCACGGCCCGGGCGACAGCACCAGGCGGTCGGGGCGCAGTTCGTGGATGCCTTCGAGCGTGATCTCGTCGTTGCGGAACACACGCACGTCCTCGCCCAGTTCACCGAAGTACTGCACGAGGTTGAAGGTGAAGGAGTCGTAGTTGTCGATCATCAGCAGCATGGTCGTTCTCCTTCGGCGCTCAGAAGCCTTCCTCGACCAGCTCGGCCGCGCGGATCAGTGCGCGGGCCTTGGCCTCGGTTTCCTTCCATTCCAGCTCGGGAACGGAATCGGCCACGACACCGGCTGCCGCCTGCACGTACAGCGTGTTGTCCTTGATGATGCCGGTGCGGATCGCGATGGCCACGTCCATGTCGCCGGCAAAGCTGAGGTAGCCGCAGGCGCCGCCGTAGATGCCGCGCTTGACGGGCTCGAGCTCGTCGATGATTTCCATGGCACGGATCTTGGGCGCCCCGGTCAGGGTGCCGGCCGGGAAGCTCGCGCGCAGCACGTCCAGGTTGGTCATGCCGTCCTTGAGCAGGCCCTCGACATTGCTGACGATGTGCATCACGTGCGAGTAGCGCTCGACGACGAATTCCTCGGTCACCTTGACGCTGCCGGTGCGGGCGATGCGGCCGATGTCGTTGCGCGCCAGGTCGATCAGCATCACGTGTTCGGCGCGCTCCTTCGGGTCGGCCAGCAGCTCGGCCTCGAGTGCCTTGTCCTGCTCCGGCGTGGCACCACGCGGGCGGGTGCCGGCAATCGGGCGGATGATGATCTTCTCGCCTTCCGGGCTGTGCTCGTGGCGCACCAGGATCTCCGGCGAGGCGCCGACGATATGGAAGTCGCCCATGTCATAGAAGTACATGTAGGGCGACGGGTTGAGCGAGCGCAGCGCCCGGTACAGGCTCAGGGGCGACTCGGTATAGCGCTTTTTCAGCCGCTGGCCGATCTGCACCTGCATCATGTCGCCGGCAGCGATGTACTCCTTCGACTTGAGCACCGCGGCCAGGTAGTCCTCCTTGGCGAACTCGCGCTCCACCGCATGCGAGACGCCGCGCCGTACCGGCGGTGCCGTGACGCTGTAGCGCAGCTTGTCACCCAGCTCGGCCAGACGGCGCTTGCCCTTGAAGTAGGCCTCGGGCTCGCGCGGGTCGGCATAGACGATCAGGTACAGCCGGCCCGACAGGTTGTCGATGACCGCAAGCTCTTCACATTGCAGCAGCAGGATGTCGGGCGTGTCGATGCCGCCGTCCTTGTGGGTGCGCGCCAGCTTGGGCTCGATGTAGCGCACCGTGTCGTAGCCGAAGTAGCCCGCCAGGCCGCCGCAAAAGCGCGGCAGTCCGGGGCGCAGGGCCACCTTGAAGCGCTTCTGGTACTCGGCGATGAAGTCCAGCGGGTTGCCCTCATGCGTCTCGACCACCTGGCCGTCGGTGACGACCTCGGTGGTCAGCCCGGTGGCGCGCAGCAGGGTGCGTGCCGGCAGGCCGATGAAGGAGTAGCGCCCGAAGCGCTCGCCGCCCACGACGGACTCGAGCAGGAAGCTGTGCTTGCCGTTGCCGGTGCTGTAGGCCAGCTTCAGGTAGAGCGACAACGGGGTTTCGAGGTCGGCAAACGCCTCGGCAATCAGGGGAATGCGGTTGTAGCCTTGTTGCGACAGGCTCTTGAATTCAAGTTCGGTGATCACGTGATGGCCCTCCGTGCCCGGACTGACGCCGCACCTGACGATGGCGCATGGCGATCCGCCCGAGCGGATTGTCTTTCAGGGAATCCGGGGATTCCGGGAGTGCCGGACTGGGCGCAGGGGCTTGCGACACCTTGGCGGCTTGCGCCAGGGGCCGGCCTTGCAGCAGCGGCAAACTAAACCAGTGCGGACGGGCGACGCCAGGGCCAAGCTCCCCGGTCGTGCGAACCTTTGGTCTGTTTGCGCGAAATGAACATGCGGGCCAGTGTAGCAGCCTGATCATCCGAAACGACGTTTCCGACCGGCGCGGCGGATGCCTGGCGTTTTCGCCGCGGCTTGTTTCGGTTTTTCGAGCGAGCCCTCTATTTGCGAACGATCGTGCGTTTTCCCGCATGGACAGGGCCCGCGGCCTTGGCAACACTGGGCATACTTTGTGTACGAGTGTTACAGGAGGCAGTCATGTCGCTCCGCTGGATCTCCCCTTACCTGCTCGCGGCCGCGCTGGCCGTCGCTGGCGCCGCCCAGGCCCAGGTGACCGACGTCGGGGGGGCCAAGTTCGACAACGAGATCCAGTTGCAGGGCAACCGGCTCGTGCTCAATGGCGCAGGGGTGCGCTACAAGGCCGTGTTCAAGGTCTATGCCGCGGGCCTGTACCTGGCCGCCAAGGCATCCACACCGCAGGCGGTGCTGGCAGCGCCCGGCCCGCGCCGCCTGAACATCGTGATGCTGCGCGACATCGATGCCAATGAACTGGGCAAGCTCTTCACCCGCGGCATGGAACAGAACGCCGCGCGCGAGGAGTTCGTGAAGTCCATCCCCGGCACGATCCGCATGGGTGAGATCTTCGCAGCCAAGAAGAAGCTGTCGACGGGCGAGTCGTTCCAGGTCGACTGGGTGCCCGGCCAGGGCACGATCATCCTCATCAACGGCAAGGCCGCTGCCGAACCGATCAAGGAACCCGAGTTCTATTCGTCGCTGATGAAGATCTGGCTGGGCAACAACCCGGCCGACGGCAGCTTGAAGGAAGCCCTGCTGGGCGTGGCCAAGCCCAAGCCGGCCGGGCCCGAGGCCTGAGCCCCGGGCGCGGCGGGCGCGTCAGCCCAGGCTGATCTGGTCGATGCGGTCGACGTAGGCGTCGGCATCGGCCGAGCGGATGGGCTCGCCATGGTTGTAGCCGTAGGTGACCAGGACCACCGGGCAGCCCGCCGCCCGCGCGGCACGTGCGTCGTTGCTGGAGTCCCCCACCATCATCGTGCGCGCCGGCGCACTGCCCAGCGCCTCGCAGGTGCGCCACAGCGGCAACGGGTCGGGCTTCTTGCGCTCGAAGGCATCACCGCCGAAGGTGTGTGCGAAGTAGCCCGACAGCCCCTTGGCCGCCAGCAGCGGCTGCGCGAAGGCCGTGGGCTTGTTCGTGAGGCAGGCCAGCCGCAGGCCGCGGGCCGCCAGCCGGTCCAGGCCCTCGCGAGCGCCGGGATACACCTGCGAGAACTGCCCGTTCACCGCGAGGTAGTGGTGCTGGTAGCGTGCCCAGGCCTCGTCGTAGCGCTGCTCGGGCGCCCCCACGTGCATCAGCGTGCTGCGGATCAGATGCTCCGACCCCTTGCCCACGGTGCGTTCGATGAAGGCGCGGTCGACCGAGCCCAGGTGCAGGTCGGCCAGCGTGCGGTTCAGCGCCTCGACAAAGTCGCCCAGGGTGTCGACCAGGGTCCCGTCCAGGTCGATGATGGCGGCGTCCAGCGCGGCCGTCATGCGGCCGCGGGCGCGGCCAGTCGGGCGCGCATGGCATCGATGACGGCCTTGTAGTCGGGCTTGCCGAAGATGGCACTGCCGGCCACGAAGGTGTCGGCACCCGCGTCGGCCACCTGGCGGATGTTGTCGATCTTGATGCCGCCGTCCACCTCGAGGCGGATGTCGCGCCCGGTGGCGTCGATCAGCTTGCGCACCCGCTCGATCTTCTTCAGCGCACTGGGAATGAAGCTCTGCCCGCCAAAACCCGGGTTGACGCTCATGATCAGCACCAGGTCGACCTTGTCGATCACCCAGTCGAGCACGTCCACCGGCGTGGCCGGGTTGAACACCAGGCCGGCCTGGCAGCCTTCGGCCTTGATGAGCTGCAGCGTGCGGTCCACGTGAGCACTGGCCTCGGGGTGGAAGCTCACCAGGTCGGCGCCGGCCCGTGCAAACGCCTGCGCCAGCGCATCGACCGGCTGCACCATCAGGTGCACGTCGATGGGCACACGGCTGCCGTCGGCCTGCACTGCATGCGGCCGCAGTGCCTCGCAGATCATCGGGCCGAAGGTCAGGTTGGGCACGTAGTGGTTGTCCATCACGTCGAAATGGATCCAGTCGGCGCCGGCTGCGATGACAGTGCGCACTTCCTCACCCAGGCGGGCGAAGTCGGCTGAGAGGATGCTCGGGGCGATGCGGTAGGTGGGTGCGGCGGGCATGGGGATTCCTTGGTCAATCCGGAATTCTAGGGAGTGCCCTTGCTACCATCCGCAGCGCTGGGTCTTCCAGCGCCAATCCCAGCCTTCATGAGCCGATACGAATTCACCTGCAGCGTCGCCACGCAATTCCTGCCGGAGCAGTCCGACACTGACCAGGGCGTGTTCGCCTTTGCCTACACCGTGACGATCCGCAACACGGGCTCGGTGGCTGCCCAGCTGATCTCGCGGCACTGGGTGATCACCGATGCGAACGGCCACGTCGAACAGGTCAAGGGCCTCGGTGTGGTGGGGCACCAGCCCTTGCTCAAGCCCGGTGAAGGCTTCGAGTACACAAGCTGGACCCGCCTGGCCACACCGCGCGGCACGATGAGCGGCAGCTACTTCTGCGTGGCCGAGGACGGCGAGCGTTTCGAGGCGGCCATACCTGCCTTTGCCCTGGGCATCCAGCGCAGCGGGCTGCACTGAAAGAGGCGACCGATGAGTGCCACCGTGTCGGCGCGCTCCCTGCCGAGGGCCGTCTGGGACCTGAACTCCCTGCTCGCGGCCCTGGACCCCAAGGCCGAACTGGCCGAACGCAATCTGTGGCTGGTCCGCCTGGCCGAATGGGTGCGCCATGCGCCGATCCGCCGCGATCCGGACGCCGAGCCCCGTGCCACGCCGCTGCCGGTGGTGCGGGTGCGGCATTTCCTGAACCTGCTGGAACGCGAGGCGGACTATCGCGCCAAGGTGGTGGCGCTGCTGGCCCGCACGATCGAGGACATGGACGCCACGCTGCTGCTGGCGGACTTCGGCTTTGCAGCCCGCATGGCGTTTTTCAGCGAGCTGGGCGAACGGCTGCAGCGCAAGCTGCTGCCGGGCACGCCACAGACCGACGACCTGGCCGAGCTGTTCCAGCTGGTGTTCTCGCACGAAGGCGATGCGCAGTGGATCGAGGCGATCGACGACACCACGCTGGAGCGGCTGGCCACGCTGATGCGCGAGGCCGTGGCCGCATCACGCCACCCGCAGGCGGCCGCGCACTGGCGCCAGGCCCTGCTGGATGCCGTGGCGTTCTGCGTCACCCAGGTGAGGGCCACCGCCTTTTCGGCCGAGGTGCGCACCCGGCTGTCGCCGCAGGCCAAGACGCTGAAGCCGTTTCACCAGCTGATCGCCGCCTTCGATGCGGTGCGCGAGCAGATCGAGCTGCGGGCCGCCGCGCCGGACGGGCCTCCGCCGGCTGCGCTGTCGCACGCGCTGGCCTACTTCCGCGGCCTGCTCGACGCCTGCCGCCAGGACGCCCGCAGCGTGTACGACCACCTCGAGGAATACGGGGTGTCGGTCGACATCGTGTTTGCCGTGCAGCAGATGCAGGCCCGCCTGGACCGTGCGGACCAGTTGCTCGACTGCCTGCTGAGCGATGCCCCCGCCAAGGCGGTGCGCCGGCTGCTGATGCAGCTGGCCGACACCGCACAACGGCGGCGCAGCGTACGCGCGCTGCTGGCGCGCAACTATTCGCTGCTGGCCCGCAAGGTGGCCGAGCGCAGCGCCGAGACCGGCGAGCACTACATCACCCGCACGCGGCGTGAGTACGGACAGATGTTCTGGCGGGCGGCCGGTGGTGGCGCCTTCACTGCGGTCACGGTGTTCGTGAAGTTCCTGATCGCAAGCCTGGGTCTGTCGGCCTTCTGGGGCGGCTTTGCCGCCGGGCTGAACTACGCGGCCAGTTTCGTGGCGATCCAGCTCGCGCACTTCACGCTGGCGACCAAACAGCCGGCCATGACGGCCCCGGCGATGGCCAACAAGCTGGGCGACGTGTCGAACGACACCGCGGTCGAGGGTTTCGTCGACGAGGTGGCCCACCTGATCCGCACCCAGGTGGCCGGCATCCTGGGCAATGTGGTGACGGTGCTGCCGATCGTGCTGCTGGTGCAGCTGGCTTGGCAGGCAGCCTTTGGCGCGCCACTGGTCAGCGCCGACAAGTGCCAGTACTCGGTCGATTCGCTGAGCGTGCTGGGCTGGACACCGCTGTACGCGGCCTGCACCGGCGTGCTGCTGTTCACCTCCAGCCTGGTGGCGGGCTGGGCCGAGAACTGGTTCGTGCTGCACCGGCTGGGCAGCGCGCTGCGCTGGAACCCGCGCATCCTGGCCACGCTGGGCCCGGCACGCGCCTCGCGCTGGGCAGCCTACTGGCAGGCCAACGTGTCGGGCTTTGCCGGCAACATCTCGCTGGGCTTCATGCTGGGCCTGGTGCCGGCGATCGCCGGGTTCTTCGGCATCCACTTCGACGTGAGGCACGTCACGCTGGCCAGCGGGCAGCTCGGTGCGGCGATCGGTGCGCTCGGCCTGGACCTGCTGCGCACGCCCGGATTCTGGCTGGCCGTGGCCGGCATCGCCCTCACCGGCGTGCTCAATGTGAGCGTGAGTTTCGTGCTGGCGTTCCGGCTGGCGCTGCGCTCGCGCAACATCCGGCTGAGCGATCGTGGGCGCATCTATGCAGCCGTGCGGGCCCGCCTGCGTCGCCGCCCTGCCAGCTTCCTGTGGCCGACCCGCGACGTGCGGGTCAGCCCCGCCTGAGGGTTCAGGGGGTGTCGTCGGGCTTGTCGGGCGGGCTGTCGGCCCGATCCGTGTCCTGCCCGGCATCACGCCGACCCGAGAACATGGTCCACCAGATGATGAAGATGAAGATCAGGAGCGCCGCCAGCGCTTCCAGCAAGATGAGCCACATGTTGAAGTTCCTGTTCGGGGGCCGCCTGGGGCGGCTCCTCGGTCCGGCGGCCATTCTAGGGATGCTGTCGGCCTGTGCCGTGGTGGGGCCTTCGGGGCCGGCGGCGCCCGCGCCAGGGCCCGCCACCGGGCCGGCGCAGACCATCGAGCAGCCCCGCTCCCGCTGGGTGGCGACCGAGTGGTCCCAGCTGCCCGGGTTTGCCGAGGACCAGATCACCATGGCCTGGCCCGCGCTGCTGCGCGGCTGCGACAAGCCCCACCCGGCCTGGACCGCGCTGTGCGACGAAGCCCGGCGCCTGGGCCAGCCCGACGACCGGCAGATCCGCCAGTGGCTCACGAGCCGGCTGCAGCCCTACCGGATCGAGCCGCGCGAGCTGCCCGCAGCGCCCGCCCCCACGGCTGGCGCTGCGCCGTCCACCCACGGTGACGGGCTGCTGACGGCCTATTTCGAGCCGTTGATCGAGGCCAGCCGCACGCCGCGGCCCGGCTTCCAGGTGCCCTTGCACCAGGCACCGCCCGACCTGGCCACACGGCGCCCCTACTGGACCCGCGCCGAGCTCGACACCGTGCCGGCGGCCCGGGCCATGCTGCGTGGCCGCGAGATCGCCTACGTGAGCGACCCGCTGGATGCGCTGATCCTGCAGATCCAGGGCTCGGGCCGGCTCAACCTCACCGAGGCCGACGGCCGCAAGCGGGTCGTGCGGGTGGCCTTTGCGGGCCACAACGACCACCCGTACCGCTCGATCGGGCGCTGGCTGGTCGACCAGGGTGCGTTTTCCCTTGACCAGGCGTCCTGGCCGGCCATCAAGGCCTGGGCCCGGGCCAACCCGCGGCGCGTGCAGGAGATGCTGCACGTCAATCCGCGCATGGTGTTTTTCCGCGAGGAGCCGCTGGGTGATCCGAGCGTCGGCCCGCTGGGGGCCCAGGGCGTGCCGCTGACGCCGGGCCGCTCGATCGCGGTCGACAAGGAGTCGGTGCCCTACGGCACGCCGGTGTGGATCGACAGCACCGAGCCGCCACTGGCGCCCGGAGCGCCCGCCCGCGCGCTGCAGCGCCTGGTCATCGCCCAGGACACCGGCGGCGCCATCGTCGGCGCCGTGCGGGCCGACTTCTTCTGGGGATGGGGCGAAGGCGCCGACGAACTGGCCGGGCGCATGAAGCAGCCGCTGCGCATGTGGGCGCTGTGGCCCCGGCCCTGAACCTCAGGCCATCGTGTGCTGGATGATCAGCGAATGCCAGCCGGTGCGGTAGGTCTCGAAACCCGGTGAGGCGGCATGGGCGACGCAGGCGCGTCGCCCATCCACGCTGGCGATCATCGACCCGCGCGGCTTGTCGAACAGCGGCTTCCAGCCATCGAACTCCAGCCGCTCGGGCGCATCCTCGGCCGAATCGGCCAGCACACGCCCGGTGCCGTCGACGATGCACACCCGGGTGTGGGTCCATTCGGTCGGGGTCAGCGGCGTGCGGCGCACCACCGTGAGGGCCAGCGCGTCCCAGTCGAACAGGATGCCCAGCACACCCAGCACGGCGCCGTGCGCCTCACCCCGCTCGCGCACCGCGCAGGAGTAGACCAGCACCCGCTTGCCGTTGACCAGCGGCGAGGCATGCACCGAGGCAAAACCGAACTGGCCGCCGTCGCTGGAGGCCATCGCCTGGGTGAACCAGGGCTGGGTCGAGACGTCGGCACCGACCGAGGTGTATTGCGCCGGGCGGCCGTTGGCCAGCACACGGCCCTGGCGGTCCACCAGCACAAGGTCCAGGTAGACCGTGTATGAATCGAGGATCTGACCCAGGCGGCGGCCCGCATGGGCACAGGCCTCGGGGCTGGCTTGCTGGGTGCAGGCCACGGCAGCAGCATCGGTTGCCCACCAGCGCACGTCGCAGCTGCGCTCGTAGAGGTTGCGATCGATCAGGTCGATGTTGACCAGCGCCAGCTCGCACAGGCGCGCATCGCGCACCTGCGACACATACCCGCCCACGGCCGAGCGCATCTGGTCGCCGGTCTGGTGGGAGCGTTCACGCAGCACCTTGGTGATCCCTTCGACCTGGGCGGACAACCGGTTCATCTCGGTGGCCACCACCGCAAAGCTGTTGCCGGCATCACCGGCCCGCGCCGCTTCGATGCGGGCGTTGACCGACAGCAGGTGCGTCGTGCGGTTCACCTCGGAAATCTGCTCGAGGGCCCCGTCCAGATCCTTCAGCAAGGCGGTGGACAGGTCGGAGATCGCAGCGATGTGCTGCTCGACGGCCGCGCCGCGCCCTTCGGCCGGCTGGCCTGCGGTACTGCGTGATGAGTTGATCGGTGGTTTCATGGGCCCTCCACCCCTGGCTATCGTCAGTCCGCGGCCAGGGTGTAGGACTTTCGCGCGATCAGCGCACCGATCGTGCGAATTCGCGCGAATGCGCGCGAGGCGGCATGCGCGCGCGTCAGCCCCCCGTGCGCAGCGCCAGGCGGTAGCGTCCGGGCGGCACGCCCACCTCGGCGGCAAAGCGGCGCACCAGGTGGCTGGCGCTGGCAAAACCGCAGGCCTGGGCCACCCCCTCCAGCGGCAGGGCGGTGTGCTGCAGCAAGTGGCGGGCACGTTCGATGCGCCGTGCCAGCACCCAGGCATGAGGGGCCATGCCGAAGGAGGCGCGGAACATGTGCGCAAAGTGGGCCTCCGACAGCGCCGCGAGCCCGGCCAGCTCGCCCACGGTCAGCGAGCGGTCCAGGTGGGCGTCGATGTGCTCCACCACCCGCCGGCGCACGGCGCCTGACAGACCGCCGCGCAGGCGCTGCGACGGGGTGCGCCCGCTGTGGTCCTGCACCAGCCATGCCATCACGTCGTGTGCCAGCGCATTGGCGCGCGCCCGGTCGTCGGTGTCGCTCCAGTCCAGCCCGGCCAGCCGGGTCAGCGGAGCGGCCACACGGTCGTTGACGGCAAAGGTGAGGTCATGCAGCTGCAGCTCGCGCGGTTCGCGGTCGAACAGGCGCACCGCCCAGCCAGCCAGGCGATCGGGCTCGACATACAGGTGCAGGAAACATTGCTCGCTCCCCACCACCCAGCTCGACTCGTGGCCGGCCGGCATCACGCACAGCTTGCCGGGCGCCCCACGTTCCCCCGGAGCCTCGTGGCGATAAGTGTCGAACCCGCCCTGCAGGTAGAGCGACACGGTGTGGTGGCCGGGCGCCACGTAGCGGGTGGCGTCAAAGGCATTGCGCCAGATCGCCGCTGAAAAGCCGTCGCCGAGCGCCACGCGACGTTGCAGCCGCGCGCGCGACTGCCTCAGCACCGCGAACACGTCGGCGCCGGGGTGAGCCACGGGGGGGGTCAGGTCGGGGGCGGGAGCGGGAGCGGGAGCGGGGGAAGGCATGACATGCCGCCTGGTCTGCAACGGTATGCCACTGTACGCAAATCGCACCCCGACCGGGCGGGCCCGGACCACCGGGACGGCAAGAAACCGCAGATTCGTGCAACTGCACCGCAAGCGCTGCTTCCACACTGAGGCCCTGATCCACCGCTGAGGCGCATGGCTTCGGCCCGACGCCGACTTGTCCTGCGCCTGCACACTCGATGAACGCTGCCCTCTACCTGCTCACCGTCGCCATCTGGGGCACCACCTGGATCGCCCTGAAATGGCAGCTCGGCCCGGTGCCGATCCCGCTGTCGATCGCCTACCGCTTTGCGCTGGCGGCGCTGGTGCTGTTTGCCCTGCTCGCCTTGACGCGCCGGCTGCAGCGGCCCCGCGGTCGGGCGGTGCTGTGGGTGGCGGCACAAGGCGTGTTCCTGTTCTGCCTGAACTTCATCTGCTTCCTGCATGCGAGCCAGTACATCCCCAGCGGCCTGGTGGCGGTGCTGTTCTCGACCGCCACGGTGTGGAACGCGCTGATGGGGCGGGTGGTGTTCGGTCGGGCGATCACGGCCCAGGTGCTGGGCGGCTGCGCCCTGGGCATGCTGGGCCTGTGCGCGCTGTTCTGGCCCGAGCTGGCACACACCGGCAGCAATCCGCAGGCCCTGCTGGGGCTGGCGCTGGGCCTGGGTGGCACCTTGTGCTTTTCGGCCGGCAACATGCTGTCGGCCCGGCTGCAGGCCGACGGCTACACCCCGGCCGTCACCAATGCCTGGGGCATGCTGTTCGGCGCGCTGATCCTGCTGACGGGATTTGCACTGTCAGGCGGGCTGGCCGAGGGCCAGCAGGCCTTCGACACCTCGGCATGCTATCTGGGCGCCCTGCTCTACCTGGCGATCCCGGGCTCGGTCATCGGTTTCACCGCCTACCTGCTGCTGGTAGGCCGGCTGGGACCGGACCGCGCGGCCTATACCACCGTGCTGTTCCCGGTGGTGGCGCTCAATGTCTCGGCGGTGTTCGAGGGCTACCAGTGGACGGCACCGGCGCTGTCCGGCCTGGTGCTGGTGATGCTGGGCAACGTGCTGGTGTTCCGCAAACCGGCAGCACCTCGCGGTGCTGCCGTCCCGCCGGTGGCGACGGCTGCGATCAGTATGTCTTGTACGGCAGGAACTTCCCCGACATCACGATCCTGACACGGTCGCCCTTGGGGTCGGCCTCGCGGGCGAGGTCCATCTTGAAGTCGATCGCGCTCATGATGCCGTCGCCGAACTCTTCATGGATCAGCTCCTTGAAGGTCGTGCCGTAGACGCTCACGAGTTCGTAGAAGCGGTAGATCAGCGGGTCGGTGGGCACGCTGGTGGGCAGCGAGCCCTTGTACGGCACGACCTGCAACCAGCGCGCGGCCTCGGGCGGCAGGCCGAAGATCTCGACCACGGTGGCCGCCTGCTGGTCGGTCAGGGTCATCTGGCCCAGGCAGGCGGCCGTCGTCCATTCCTTGCTCTGGCCGACCTGGCGGGCCACGTCCTCCCACTTGAGGCCTTTTTTCACCTTGGCCTCGATGATCATTTCGGTGACGTCGTTGCGGTTCATGCGGACTCCTCGGTTGGGTTCGTCAAACGGTTCGGGTTTCGGGGTTCGGGGTTCAGGGTTCAGGCAATGCGGCGCAGCACCGGCGGGCTGTCGCCCTGGGGCGGGGGTTCGTCCTCCAGTCCGGGGCGCACCACCGGCGGCACGGCACTCGCCCGGCCGTGCGACAGGCCGGCCGAACGCTCGACGAGGAAGTCCACCAGGTGGTTGCGGATGCGGTAGTACTGCGGGTCGTGGTGCAGGCCGGCGCGGGTGCGACCACGCGGCATCGTGTTCTCGACCACTTCGGCGATGCGCGCCTGCGGGCCGTTGCTCATCAGCAGGATCTTGTCGGCCAGCAGGATGGCCTCGTCCACGTCGTGCGTGATCATGAACACGGTCTGCTCGGTCTCGCGGCAGATGCGCAGCAGCTCGTCCTGGATGGTGCCGCGGGTCAGCGCGTCGAGGGCGCCGAAGGGTTCGTCGAGCAGCAGCATCTTGGGCTGGATCGCAAATGCCCGGGCGATCCCGACGCGCTGCTTCATGCCGCCCGACAGCTGCGAGGGCTTCTTGTCGATGGCCGCACCGAGCCCCACCATCTCGACGTACTTCTCGACATGCACGTTGACCTTGGCCGCCGGCCACTCGGGCCAGCGCGAGCGCACCGCAAAGGCAATGTTGCGACGCACGCTCAGCCACGGCATCAGTGCATGACCCTGGAACACCACACCGCGGTCCAGGCTGGGGCCGCTGACTTCACGCCCGTCCATGAAGACATGGCCCGCCGTGGCCGACTCCAGCCCGGCCAGCACGTTCAGGATGGTCGTCTTGCCACAGCCGCTGTGGCCGATGATGCAGACGAACTCGCCGCGGCCGATGCCGAAGTTCACGCCGTCGAACACCGGCAGCTCGCTGCCCGGGTAGGCCTTGCCCAGGCCCTCGACCTGCAGGAAGGGTTTAGTCAGCATAGGTCACCGCCTTCTGCAGCCGGGCGAACAGCAGGTCCAGCACCATGCCCACCACACCGATCACCAGGATGGCGAAGATCACATTGGTGAGCGACAGGTTGTTCCACTCGTTCCAGACGAAGTAGCCGATGCCCGTGCCACCCACCAGCATCTCGGCCGCCACGATCACCAGCCAGGCGATGCCCATGCTGATGCGCATGCCGGTGAGGATGGTGGGCGCCGCCGCCGGCAGGATGACCTCGAAGGCCCGGCGCAGCGGCGGCACTTCCAGCGTGCGCGCCACGTTGAGCCACTCGCGCCGCACCCCGGCCACGCCGAACGCGGTGTTGATCAGCATCGGCCAGACCGAGCAGATGAAGATCACGAAGATCCCCGAGATCGACGAGTCCTTGATCGTGTAAAGCGCCAGCGGCATCCATGCCAGCGGCGAGATCGGCTTGAGCACCTGGATGAACGGGTCGAGTGCGCGATACACCAGCGGCGACATGCCGATCAGGAACCCCAATGGAATGGCCACGGCCGCCGCGATCAGATAGCCCAGGCCGACCCGACCGAGCGAATACGCCAGCTGCAGGCCGATGCCCTTGTCGTTCGGGCCGTTGTCATAGAAGGGGCTGGACAGGTGCGTGGCGATCGCGCGGCCCAGTTGCATCGGGCTGGGAAAGCCCGATGCACTGGCGCCCTCGCCGCCTTGCGTGGGGTCCTTGCCCAGCATGCGCGCATATTCGATCTGCTCAGGCGTGAGCTGCTGCACCACACTGGCCTTGGGCAGCGTGGCGAGCTGCCAGATGATCAGCAGCACCGCCAGCAGCAGCACCGACAGCAGGGCCGACTTCACGGCCGGTCGTTGGGTGAACCGCATGCCCGGTCCTCAGCTGCGCTTGATCGCAAAGCTGTCGGCGTAGGCCGCAGCCTTGGCCGGATCGAACTCGCGCCCCATGATGCTGAACTTCGGGTAGCTGCCTTCGGGCGGCTTCTGGTCGAGTTCGGCCATGCGCTTTTTCGCGTCGGTCAGCAGGAAGACACGCTCGGCGACCTGGCGGTAGTCGACGTCGGCCTTGAGGTAGCCCCAGCGCTTCATCTGCGTGAGCATCCACACAGCCATCGACGGCCACGGAATGGGGTTGAAGTCGGCGCGGTCGGGCACGGTGCGGATGTTGCCCAGGCCGTCGGCAAAGCGGCCGGTGAGCACCTGGGCCACCACGGTCTCGGGCTGGTTGAGGTAGGCCTGGGGGGAGATCACCTTGGCGATCAGCTCACGGTTCTTCGCGTCACGCGCCATCGCGGCAGCCGTCAGCACCGCGCGGTACAGCGCGGCAAAGGTGTTGGGATGCTTCTGGATGAACTCGGCCGAGGTGCCGAAGGCGCAGCAGGGGTGGCCGTCCCACAGGTCCTTGGTGAGGACGTGGATGAAACCGATCTCCTCGAACACCGCGCGCTGGTTGAACGGATCGGGGCCGAGGTAGCCGTCGATGTTGCCCGCACGCAGGTTGGCCACCATCTCGGGCGGCGGCACGACGCGGATCTGGATGTCGCGATCGGGGTCCAGTCCGGCCTCGGCCACGTAGTAGCGCAACAGGAAGTTGTGCATCGAGTATTCGAACGGCACCGCGAACTTGAAGCCCTTCCAGAGCTTCGGGTCGCGCTTGTCCTTGTGCTTGTTCGCCAGCGTGATGGCCTGGCCGTTGGTGTTCTGGATCGTGGCCACATGCATCGGTGTGGCGTTGGAGCCCAGCCCGAGCGAGATCGCCAGCGGCATCGGCGACAGGAAGTGCGTCGCGTCGTACTCCTTGTTCAGCATCTTGTCGCGGATCAGCGCCCAGCCGGCCGTCTTGACCACCTGCACATCCAGGCCCTGCTTGCTGTAGAAGCCCAGCGGGTGCGCCATGATCAGCGGCGTGGCGCAGGTGATCGGGATGAAGCCGATCTTCAGGTCCTTCTTCTCGAGTGCACCCTTCTCCTGGGCCATGGCCTGCAGGCTGGCCAGCGGCAGCACGCTGCCGATCGCGGCCATCGCGGTGGAACGGCCCACCGCACGCAGGAAGCGCCGGCGCACGCCATCGTGCGGGAACAGCGCCTTGACCAGGCTGGCCTCGATGAACTGATGGGACTGGTGTTCGAATTCGGCGGACTCGCTGCGCCGCACCAGTTCGCCCGCGGCCGCATCGGCCTCGTGGCTGGCGGCGTCGTGATGGCGGCCGCAGGCACAGGCCAGTCGCAGCGGTCGGTCGGCGTCGTAGGGATCGAGGTCAGCAGCCATGGCATTTCCTTCCTTCTGGGGTTGAAGTCATCCTAGGGAGGCAGGCCGCTGCGCGGCATCACGCCCGGGACCAAAAACCTGTAGGGCTGGCACTACGTGCTGTCGTGGCCGCGCCGTGCGGCGCCGTCACACGCTCAGCAGGTTGTGCTTGACCGCGTACAGCGCCAGCTCGACGTCGTTCTTCACGCCGGTCTTCTCGAGGATGCGGGCGCGGTAGGTGCTCACGGTGTTGGACGACAGCGCCAGCTGCTCGGCGATCCGGCCCACGCTGTGGCCCTGCGCGATCAGGCGGAACACCTGGTATTCGCGGTGCGACAGGCTTTCATGCGCCTGTGCGCCCTGGGCTTCGCTGATCGACGTGGCCAGGGCCTCGGCCAGGGCGGGCGTGATGTAGACGCCGCCGGAAGCCGCCTTGCGGATCGCCTGCAGCAGGTCATCGGGGTCGGCGCTCTTGTTGAGATAGCCGGCCGCCCCCAGCCGCAGGCATCGCACCGCGTACTGTTTGTCGGGGTAGGTGCTGAGCATCAGCACCGGCAGTTTCGGGAACTCGCCCTTGAGCTGCTTGAGCACGTCCAGGCCGTCGCGCTGTGGCATGGCGATGTCCAGCAGCACCACGTCGACCGCCTCGCTGCGCACCAGACGCATGCAGTCGGGGCCGTTGGCCGCCTCGCCCGCGACCTGCAGGTCGGCCGCATCGTCGAGCGTCTGCTTCAGCCCCTGGCGCACGATCCAGTGGTCGTCGCAGATCAGCACGCGGATCATCGCAACGGCTCCGGCTCCGGCTCCGGCGCCCCCGCGCCGCGATCGGCCGGCAGCAGCGGCATGGCCAGGCGCACGCAGGTGCCGCGGCCCGGGGCGCTGTCGATGCTCACCGCGCCGCCAAAATGGCCCGCCCGCTCGCGCATGCCCATCACGCCATAGGCCCGGGGGCTGCCGAAGGCACTGCTGCCGGCACCGCGGCCGTTGTCGGTGACGGCAATCGAGAGCTGCTGCGCGCCCGCGTCGATGCGGATGCGCACGGCCGAGGCCTGGGCATGGCGGGCCACGTTGCTCAGCATCTCCTGGAAGATGCGGAACACCGCCATCGCCTGCGCATCGGTGGGCTCGACCGCCCGCGGGTCGACCTGCATCTGCCAGTCGCACTGCAGCTCGCTGGCGTCGATGAACTCCTGGGCCTGCCACTCCAGTGCAGCCCACAGTCCCTGGTGGTCGAGGATGGACGGGCGCAGGTCGGTGATGATGCGCCCGACGTTGTCGACCGCGGTGTCGATCATGCGGCTCATTGCATGGCACTTGCATTTCAGGCCGGGGCGGTCGTCGACCCGGCGCTCCAGCCAGGTGACGTCCATCTTCAGCGCCACGAGCAGGCTGCCGAGCTCGTCGTGGATCTCGCGGGCGATGCGGGTGCGTTCTTCTTCGCGCACGGTGTCGAGATAGGCCGACAGTTCGCGCAGTTGCGCCAGCGCGTCGCTCAGCGCGCGGGTGCGTTCGCCCACGCGACGCTCCAGCTCGTCATTGGCCTGGCGCAGCAGTTCCTCGGCCCGCTTGCGGTCGGAGATGTCCACGAACGTGACGACCGCCCCCTGCACCTCCCCGGCCTCGACGATGGGGTAGGACGAATACTCGGCGCAGAACGCGCTGCCGTCCTTGCGCCATAGCACCTCGCTGTCGATGCGGCAGGGCACGCCGTTGCGGAAGGCATTGAAGATCGGGCAGGCGCCCACCGGGTAGTGACGCCCGTCACCGTGGGTGTGGTGGATCAGCTCGTGCATGTTGCGGTGCAGGACGTCCTGCGGTGCATACCCGAGCATGCGGGCTCCGGCCCGGTTGATGAACACGCACAGGCCGTCCATGTCGACGCCGAAGATGCCCTCGCCGGTGGACTCGAGCAGCAGCGTCAGCCGGTCGCGCCACAGGCTGGATGCCCCGGGTACGGCCAGGGCGATCGGATCGAGCGCTGCAAGCTGGGGCATGGGCGGCGTCTGCGAGGGGCAACCCCCAGCGTGGTGCAAGTCACATGCCATGAATGCGGCGGCTGGATGCACCAGCAAGGTGCCCCGCGACCCGCCGACGCAGGTTCAGGGCGCCGTGACCCTGACCTGCACCAGCGTGCGGCGCCGCGCCTCGGCATCGCGGCTGTCGACCACACCGGGCGCGGACCGCAGCTCGCGCCGCTCGTCGACGGTGGCCGCCAGCGTGGCCCATTCACCCAGCGGCACGACCAGCGTGGTGTGCAACTGCGTGCCCGCCTGGCCGCTGGTGGGATCGACGGGCAGGGTCGACGAGGTCACGCCCAGGTCGAGCCGCACCGGCTGGCCCGGGCCCGGCCAGTGAGGCCTCACACTGAAACCATGGACGGCCTCCGCCCAGACCGCCCCGGGCAGCACGGCCACCGTGCCGTCGGACTGCCAGGCCACCTGCATCCACTGCAGCAACATTGCCTGGGCGAGCCGCAGCGAGGCCGGTTGCCCGTTGAGGACGGTTACGCGCTGTTGCGCCCAGGCCGCCGTGGATGCACCGCTTTCGGGCAGAGTCCTGTACACCACCGCACCCGCTGGTGCGTTAGCTGAACTGACCGAACCGACCACCCGGGGCGCTGAACCTCCCCCGGGCCCGAGGGTCTGACTGACAGCCTCGACCTGACGGAGTTCGACCGCCAGGTTGCGCAGCGGCAGGCCCGGCTGGGCCTGCACGGCCCAGGCCGGCATGACACACAGCAGCAGGCCCGCAAGGGTGCGGACCCACAACGGGTTCAGACAGGACAGCATGAACCTCACTTTACATAGCTTCACCGTTTGCGTGCATGCGCGACGCACAGCCGTCACAGCATGAGGCCATCTGTCCCTGCCGTACCGAGGATCCCGACCATGTTGCAGCTTTCTCCTTCCCGCCTTTGCGGCCCCCGGACGTCCGCACCCCGCCTGGCCCGCTGGACCGCCCTGGGCCTGGCCGCCCTGCTCGGCGCCTGCGCCACGACCGACTACCGTGACGATCCGCCCTCGCAGGTGATGGCGCCGACCCAGCCGCTGTACTTCTACCCGCAACATCAGCAGCCCCTGGCCCAGCAGGAGCGCGACCGCTACGAGTGCTATCGCTGGGCCATGCAGCAGACCGGCAACGACCCCGGCATGACCCCCATCCATGCCCGCCGCGCACCAGTGGCCGACCCCTACGCCGGGCGCGACACCGCACTGGGTGCCGTCACCGGGGCGGCCATCGGCAGCCTGGCGGCCTCGCCCCGGCACATGGGCGAAGGTGCGGCTGTCGGCCTGATCATCGGCGCACTGATCGGCGCCGCCTCCGACCAGCAACGCGCCCAGGCGCTGCAGGACAACTATCGCCACCGCCCGCCCCCCGCATCGCCGAGCAGCCGCTTCCAGCGCGCCATGTCAGCGTGCATGAGCGGGCGCGGTTATGTGGTCGGCTGAGCGCCGGCCCGCTTCACAGGACCCCACCATGCCCTACGCCAACCGTCTTGCGCTGATCGCCGCGACCGCGCTGTCCCTGGGCCTGCCGGCCTGGGTGCAGGCGCAGTCGCCACAGTCACCGAATGCCCGCGAGGCCCGCGAATCGCGCGAAAGCCGCGGCCAGACCCCGATGCAACGCTCGGTGAACGAGTCGCGCGACCGCGACCGGGCCGACCGCGACCGCCGCGATCGTGATCGGGTCGAACGCGATCGTGAGCGCCATCGCCCGCCGCAGGCCGGACTGAGGCCCGATGTGCCCCACCCCGACCTCGGCCGCCCGGGCCGGCCTCACGACCCCGGCCGCTGGGAGCAGCGCCGCCCCGATGACGATCCGCCACCCGGCTGGCGTGGCCCCGGTCGCAGCGACTGGCTGGGCGACGGCCGCCCGGGCCGCGATCGCGATCGCGACGACCGCCCCGGCTGGCGCGGCGACCACCGCTATCGCCCCAGCCCACCCATCGTGTGGCACCGGCCGGTACCCAGCCTGCCGCCGCATGCGCGGGTCTACCACCACCGCGGTGACCGCTACTGGTATGGCGGCGGCCGCTGGTATCGCCCCCATGGCGGCAGTTACGTCGTGGTGCGTCCGCCCGTGGGGCTGTGGATCTCGACACTGCCGTCGGCCTACCGCATCGTGCACTACGGCCCGTCGACCTACTACTACGCCGACGAGGTCTACTACAGCCCGGTCACGACCGGCGGCTACCAGGTGGTGCAGCCCCCCGAGGCACCGGCGGTGTACGAGCCGCCGATTGCCTACCCGGCCGCGGGCCAGTCGCCGCAGCAGCAGGCCAACGACGAATATGAGTGCCATGTCTGGGCCATGCAGCAAAGCGGCTACGACCCGAGCGCCGCCGCAGTGGGCCAGATCGATGCCGGCGACGCGGTGCTGCGCAGCAACTACACCCGGGCCTACACCGCCTGCCTCGAAGGACGCGGCTACAGCGTGCGTTGACCCGGCCGCGGCGCGGCGCCCGCCGGCCGCAGATGGCCCAGCGGCAACGCCGGGCTGGCCTTGACCTCCCCCAGCGAGAAGCTGGTGTGGAGGTCTTTCACATTGGGCAGGCGAAACAGCGTGTCCATCGCCCAGCGCGAGTAGGCCTCCAGGTCGGTGCTCATCACCTGCAGCTCGAAGGTGCCCGAGCCCGAGATGTAGTGGCAGGAGATGACTTCCGGCAGCGCCCGGATCGCGTCTTCCAGCTCACGGGTGGCTCCGGCGTTGTTGCGCTCGGCGTCCACCCGCACGAAGGCCAGCACGCCCAGGCCGATGCGGTGGCGATCGATCTCGGCCCGGTAGCCCTTGATGTAGCCCTGCTCTTCCAGCCACTTCACGCGGCGCCAGCACGGTGTGGGCGACAGGCCGATGCGCGCCGCCAGTTCGGCATTGGACAGGCGCGCATCTTGCTGCAACTCGCCGAGGATGGCGATGTCATAGCGATCCAGGCCTTCGTGGGGATCGGCGCGCACGCCATCGCCTGCCGCCGGGTCGTCGGCGGGATTGCGGGTTTTCCCTGATCCTGCAGTCTTTGAGGCCATTTCTTTTTCACAGAGCCTGTTCAAGAGTCAATTATTCCCCACGACCCCCACCAGGAGGCAAACATAAGTAAGACTTGTCTGATCCAACTTCCTACACTGTGAAGTCACCACCAGCCCGCCCGGGCGCCACAAGCGCCCACGGCGCGTGCCCACGACAAGGAGCCCCACGCGATGAATGCCCCGCTGCCCGAGTCCATCCGCAAGGCACTCGAATCCGTCACCCTCGACGACAAGTACACCCTCGACCACGGCCGCGCCTTCATGAGCGGCGTGCAGGCCCTGGTGAGGTTGCCGATGCTGCAGCGCCAGCGCGACGCCATGGCCGGCCTGAACACCGCCGGCTTCATCAGCGGCTACCGCGGTTCACCACTGGGCGGCTATGACCAGGCGCTGTGGGCGGCCAAGAAGCACCTGGAGGCCCAGCACATCGTCTTCCAGCCCGGCGTGAACGAGGAGCTCGGCGCCACGGCCGTGTGGGGCACGCAGCAGCTCGACCTGTACCCGCAAAGCCGCAAGTACGACGGTGTGTTCGGCATCTGGTACGGCAAGGGCCCGGGCGTGGACCGCTGCTCCGACGTCTTCAAGCATGCCAACATGGCCGGCACCTCGCGCCATGGTGGTGTGATCGCGCTGGCCGGCGACGACCACGTCTCCAAGAGCTCGACCGCCGCGCACCAGAGCGACCACATCTTCAAGGCCTGCGGCCTGCCGGTGTTTTTCCCGTCGAACGTGCAGGACATCCTCGACATGGGCCTGCACGCGTTCGCGATGAGCCGGTTCTCGGGCGTGTGGGCCGGCATGAAGACCATCCAGGAGGTGGTCGAGTCGTCGGCGTCGATCTCGGTCGACCCCGACCGCGTGAAGATCGTGCTGCCCGAGGACTTCCAGATGCCGCCCGGCGGCCTGCACATCCGCTGGCCCGACCCGCCGCTGGAGCAGGAAGCCCGGCTGATGGACTACAAGTGGTACGCGGCCCTGGCCTATGTGCGCGCCAACCGGCTGAACCACAACGTGATCGCCGGCCCGAACGACCGCTTCGGCATCATCGCCAGCGGCAAGGCCTACAACGACACCCGCCAGGCGCTGGCCGACCTGGGCCTGGATGACGAGGTGTGCCGCCAGCTCGGCGTGCGGCTGCACAAGGTCAACGTCGTGTGGCCGCTGGAGGCCACGATCACGCGCGACTTCGCGCTGGGCCTGCAGGAGATCCTGGTCGTCGAGGAAAAGCGCCAGGTCATCGAATACCAGCTCAAGGAAGAGCTCTACAACTGGCGCGGTGACGTGCGCCCCAACGTGCTGGGCAAGTTCGACGAGCCCGAGGGCGACCTCTCCGGCGGCGAATGGAGCCGTCCGAACCCGAGCGACAACTGGCTGCTGCGCGCCAAGGCCGACCTGACCCCGGCCATCATCGCCAAGGCCATCGCCAAGCGCCTGAAGAAGCTGGGCGTGCCGGCCGACGTGGCACGTCGCATGGACGAGCGCATCGCCGTGATCGAGGCCCGCGAGCGCGCGCTCATCGAGGTGAAGGCCGACACCGGCGAGCGTGCACCCTGGTTCTGCAGCGGCTGCCCGCACAACACCAGCACCCGTGTGCCCGAGGGCTCGCGCGCCGTGGCCGGCATCGGCTGCCACTACATGACGGTGTGGATGGACCGCAGCACCAGCACCTTCACCCAGATGGGCGGTGAAGGCGTGACCTGGGTGGGCCAGGCGCACTTCACGAAAGACCAGCACGTCTTTGCCAACCTGGGCGACGGCACCTACTTCCACAGCGGCATCCTGGCGATCCGCCAGAGCATCGCCGCCGGGGTGAACATCACCTACAAGGTGCTGTACAACGACGCCGTCGCGATGACCGGCGGCCAGCGCGTGGGCGAACGCCCCGAGGGCCACTCGGTGCTGCAGATCATGAAGAGCCTGATCTCCGAGGGCGTGGCGCGGCTGAAGATCGTGACCGACGAGCCGCAGAAGTACGCCGGCGTGGCGCTCGAACCGGGCGTGACGGTGCACCACCGCGACGAGCTCGATGCGATCCAGCGTGAGTTCCGCGAGATCCCGGGTGTCACCGCGATCATCTACGACCAGACCTGCGCCACCGAAAAGCGCCGCCGCCGCAAGCGCGGCACGATGGCCGAACCGGACAAGCGTGTGGTCATCAACGAACTGGTGTGTGAAGGCTGTGGCGATTGCTCGGTGCAGTCGAACTGCCTGTCGGTCGAGCCGCTGGAAACCGAGTTCGGCCGCAAGCGCCGCATCAACCAGAACACCTGCAACAAGGACTTCTCCTGCGTGAAGGGCTTCTGCCCGAGTTTCGTGACCGTTGAGGGGGGCCAGCTGCGCAAGCCCAAGAAGGAAAAGCGCGGCGACCTCTCCACCCTGGCACCGATCCCCGACCCGGTGCTGCCGGTGGCCGAGCAGGCCTGGGGCATCGTCGTGGGGGGTGTGGGTGGCACCGGCGTGATCACCATCGGCCAGCTGCTGGGCATGGCTGCCCACCTCGAGGGCAAGGGGGTGGTGACGCAGGATGCCGGTGGCCTGGCCCAGAAGGGCGGCGCGACCTGGAGCCACATCCAGATCGCCAACCGGGCCGAGGCGATCCACACGACCAAGGTCGACACCGCCAAGGCCGACCTGGTGATCGGTTGCGACCCCATCGTGGCCGCCAACAAGTACACGCTGGCGGTGATGCAGCCCGGGCGCACCTTCGTCGCCCTGAACTCGCATGGCACACCGACCGCGGCCTTCGTGACCAACCCGAACTGGCAGTTCCCGTCGGGCTCCTGCGAGTCGGCGATCCAGTCGGCCGTGGGCGCGGGCCTGGTGGGTGCCTTCGACGCCGAGCAGGTGGCCGTGCAGATGCTGGGCGACTCGATCTACACCAACCCGCTGATCCTGGGCTATGCATGGCAGAAGGGTCGCGTGCCGCTGAGCCACACCGCCCTGATGCGCGCGATCGAGCTCAACGGCGTGCAGGTCGACAACAACAAGGCTGCGTTCGAATGGGGCCGTCGTTGCGCCCATGATCTGGCAGCCGTGCAGGCGCTGTTCAAGGCCGCCCAGGTGATCGAGTTCGTGAAGAAGCCGTCGCTCGACGAGATGATCACGCGTCGCGTGGACTTCCTCACCGGCTACCAGGACAGCGCCTATGCCAGCCAGTACCGCAGCTTCGTCGAGCGCGTGCGCACGGCCGAGGCGCCGCTGGGCAGCACCCGGCTGAGCGAGGCGGTGGCGCGTTACCTGTTCAAGCTGATGGCCTACAAGGACGAGTACGAAGTGGCCCGCCTGCACACCGACCCGGCCTTCACGGCCAAGGTGGCCGGCATGTTCGAAGGCGACTACAAGCTGGTGCACCATCTGGCGCCGCCGATGATCGCGAAGAAGAACAACAAGGGTGAACTGGTCAAGCGTCCGTTCGGCCCGTGGATGCGCAGCGCGTTTTCGGTGCTGGCCCGCCTCAAGGGGCTGCGCGGCACCGCCTTCGACCCCTTCGGCCGCACCGAGGAGCGCCGCACCGAGCGCGCGCTGATCGGCGAATACAAGGACAGCATCGAGGAAGTGCTGAGCGGCCTGAGCGCCGAGCGGCTGGCACTGGCGGTGGACATCGCCCGCATCCCCGAGGACATCCGCGGCTACGGCCATGTGAAGGAGCGCCACCTGAAAGCCGCGCGCACCCGCTGGGCCGAGCTGATGACGCAGTGGCGCAGCGGCGCCAAGGCGGCCCAGCCTGCCCGGGCAGCCTGAGCCTCGTTCCACGCCTGAACACGGGGGCTGCCACGGCAGCCCCCGTTTGCGTTCAGGCCCGCGCTCTGGCCCGCGCTCTGGCCCGCGTTCCTGCCCGCCGCGTGGCCGGCGCCGGGTCTACAGTGGCTTGCCCGCGCTGGTTTCCCAGCACTGCATCAATGTGTTGGACGGCCGGGTCTCGTCCACCAGCTTGCGGGCCGTCTCGATGCCGGCCACCGGCAGGCCGCGCGGGTCGAGCAGGCCGATCTGCACCAGCACGCTGGCCTGGTCCCAGTAGATGTGTTCGTGGCACAGCTTGTCGCCACGGAACTTCACGATGGCCACCAGCGGCACCTCGACATAGCGGCCGGTCGGTGCGATGCCGGGCAGCATCCAGTCGATCTCGATGCTGTGGGTGAAGCAGAACAGCATCTCGTCGACGATCTGGCTGGCACCGATGGTGCGCGAGATCGGCACCAGCTTCGTGTCGGGCGGGTTGTTGTCGACGAAGTGGTACTTGTAGAAGCGCTTGAGCGCGTCGTGCCCCACGCCGCCGGTCATCGTGGGAATGTGGTTGACGTAGGGCTGGGCCACCATCGTGGCCATGGTCGCGTCGACGTCGCGGGTGGCGAACTCGTGCTCGCAGTGCTTGTCCCACAGGGCCGACAGGTCATGTTGCGGGCCGATGGCCTGATGGAGCGCCGCGATCGTGCGCTGATGGGCCATCGCCGCCGACGGCTTGTCATGGTGCGGCGAGGCCGGGCGGGCAAACGCATGGTCCACGCCAGGGTAGACGTACAGCTCGGTGCCGGGCCGCCCCTGCAGCCGCGCGATGATGGCCTCGCGGGCCTCGGACGGGCAATAGGCGTCCTGCTCGGCAAAGTGCAGCACGAGCCGCCCGCGCATGCGCCCGGCCTCGTCGAGGTGCTGCTCGATGCCCACGCCGTAGTAGCCGACCGCCACCTCGACATCACTGCGACAGGCGGTGAGGTAGGCCAGCTTGCCGCCCAGGCAGTAGCCCACACAGGCCACACCGCCCGTGCATTCGGGTTGCTTGCGCAGGTGCGCCACCGTGGCAGCGAGGTCGTCGACCCCGCGGTCGACGTCGAAGCCCTGGAAGAGCTGGAAGGCCTGCTGCCATTCGGCCTCGCTGTAGCCCAGCTCGATGTCGCGGCCCTGGCGCCAGAACAGGTCGGGCGCCAGCACGACATAGCCCTCTTCGGCGTACAGCTCGGCCAGCTCGCGGATGTGCTCATTGATGCCGAAGATCTCCTGGGCCAGCACCAGGCCCGGGCCGCGGCCCCCCCGAGGCAGTGCCAGGTAGGCGCGGAAGTGCCCGCTGCCATCGGCAGCCGGGATCTGGATGTAACGTGAGGTCATGGGGGACTCCGGAAGGTGGGGGTCAGCGGAAGCTGCCGCGGTGAAAGACCAGCGCCTCGGCCTCATGGACCGCATGGGTCTCGACATGGCCGATGAACAGCGTGTGGTCCCCGGCGTCGATCGCATCGCGGGTGCTGCAGCCGAACCAGGCCAGGGCCCCGTCGATCAACGGCAGGCCCCGCCACGGCTCGCGCAGGCGCACGCCGTCGAACTTGTCCGGCAGGGCCGAGTTGGCAAAGCGCCGCGCCAGGTCGGCCTGATCGGCCGCCAGCACGTTGATCGCAAAACCCGGGGCGGTGCGGAACACCCCCAGGTTGGGCGAGCGCCTCGCCAGGCTCCACAGCACAAGTGCCGGCTCCAGCGACAGCGAGGCAAAGGAGTTGCAGGTCAGGCCCACCGGCCGGCCCTCGGCCGTGCGGGTGGTGATGATCGTGACACCGGTGGGGTAGTGCCCCAGGGCATGGCGCAGGGCCCGGGCGTCCGTCCCGGGCGAGGCCGCCGATGCCGTGGTGGTGGGGGTGAGGGTGGGGGTGGTGTGGCTGGCCGTGTGCATCGTGCCTCCTCAGGCCGCGACGGCCATGTGGTCCTCGATGAAGCGCTCGCATTCGACCGGATCGGCCCACCACGGGAAAAAGCCAGGCGGATGGTCGAAGTTGTTGGCGATCGTCGAGGCGATCGACTCGCACTGCCCGGCCACCGTCAGCAGCTTCAGGATGTGCTCGGGCGGTGGGGCCAGCAGCATGTTGGTCCAGCGCGTGACGTGCTGGGCATAGGCCCAGTAGTGCTCGAAGGTGGCCTGCATCCAGGCCGCATCGAAGGGGACGTCGCCGCGCACCACGATGGCGTCGTGATAGGCCTTGAAGCACTTGGTGGCGTTGTTCGAGCCCTGGCCGGTGATCGGGTCGTTGACCACCACGGCATCGCCCATGCCGAACACCAGCCGCCCCGAGGGCAGGCGCCCCACCGGATGCCGCACCGTGGGGGCGAACCGCCCGGCCAGCACCCCGTTGGCATCGGTCAGCTCGACCCGGCGGCAGCGCTCGGCCTCCCAGGGCAGGAAGCGCTCGAGCACCTCGCGGCTGCGGGCGAGATGGGCCTCAGGGCCGGCCACATCGCCGAAGCAGTCGAGCGGGCCGCCCGGCACGCCTTCGAACACCATGATCTCGCACGGCCCGCTGAGCGTGAGCGCCGGGAACACGAAGTACTCGCCCACACCCGGGATGAGGTTGAAGCACACCCGCGAGAACGGCGTGCGCGGGGTCATGCCGTGCACGTAGGTCAGTGCGAGCGCCCGCTGGGGCGCGGCATAGAGGCTGCGCTGCGCATCGCGCTCGAACAGGCGCACGATCTCGCCCTTGCCGGCCGACACCACCACCAGGTCGTGGCTGGCGGCCAGGGCCTCGAGTTCGTCCACGCCGGCATCCTGGATGCGCAGGTCCCCGCCCAGGGCGGCAAAACGCTCCATCCACACCGGCATCTTCAGGCGCTGGTCCACCGCCTGCGCCGGACGGTGCAGCCGGGCGGCCCAGTCGATCAGGCGTTCACCGGGTTGGGCCGGGTGCGGCACGGTCAGGCCGATGCCCTCGACGGGCGGGCAATCCGCCTCCCACTGGTTCAGACCGAGGTCGCGCTCGATCTGCAGCGAGGTGTCGAACATGCACTGGCTGGACATCACCTTGCCGGCGCGAATGTCGTCGGGCGACCGGTTGGACACCAGGGTGACGTGGTCACCTCGCTGTTGCAGGCTCAGCGCCAGGGGCAGGCCGGACTGGCCGGCCCCCACGATGGCAATGCGTCGTGTCATGGGAGTCTCCTCTTCTTTCAGTCCATCAGTTGGGGAATGGCCGGCACGCGGCCTTCGGGGCCCATGGCGCCGTAGCCGCCGTCCACCGCGTAGTCGGCACCGGTCACGAAGCTGGCACCGTCCGAGCACAGGAAGGCGACGACTGCCGCCACCTCGGCCGGATCGGCCACCCGGCCCAGCAGGTGGAAGGGCGCGGCCACGCGGTCGGTGCGGGCGCGGTCGCCCTGGGTCAACTCGTCCATCAACCGGCACCAGGTCCAGCCAGGCGACACCGAGTTCACACGGATGCCGTCGGCCGCGAAGTCCATCGCCATGTTGCGGGTGAGCTGCACCAGGGCCGCCTTGGACACCGGATACAGCCAGCGCCCGGTCTGCGCGACGCGGGCGGAGATGCTGGTGAAGTTGACGATGGCCCCACCACCACGGCGCACCATGTGCGGCTGCACCGCCCGCGCGAGCATCACCGCGCTCACCAGGTTCACGTTCAGCGCCGTGAGCCAGTCGGCCCGGCCGGAGCGCGGACCGTCGTCCAGGTAGGTGCAGGCCAGGTTGACCAGCAGGTCGACGCCGCCCTCGCGCTGCGCGACCGCGTCCACCGCGGCCGCCATGGCGGTGTCATCGGTCAGGTCCACCGCGTGAAACGCGACGGCCCCGCCGTGGGCACTGGCCACACGGTCGCCACCGGGGCGGTCGATGTCGAACAGCGCCACACGCGCGCCGACTGCGTGCAGGGCGGCGACCACCGCCGCCCCGATCAATGTGGCGCCGCCGCTGACGATCGCCACCTTGCCTTCGATGCCTTTCATGCTGCCTCCTGGTCGCAAAGGGATGGAGGCAGTCTCGCGATGCTGCACTGCGATCGGCTATCCGGGCACTGCAGCCGCTATCCGAAAACTGCAAGAGATCGACGCCGACCTGACACAAATCCGCTGGGCAGCGCAGCGCGACACGAGTAGATTGAGATGCATCAACCCGACATGGACCCCCGATGAGGCAGGCAGCAGCCCCGACCGGCGAGCACACCGCCAGCGCATTGCGCTCGGCGTGGCTTGCCGCATCGGGGGTGCATGAGCTGTTTGCGACCGACGACCCCGAACACGCCCAGGAGACGGTGGGCCGTGTGTTCCGGCCGCATCGGCTGGCCGCGGCCGGCGGCCCGCGGCACATGCACGCCGCGATGGACTACCTGCCGGTGGGCAGCCTGAGCCTGAGCCGGCTGCGTTATGGCTGCGCGGTGGACATCCTGCCCGGTCCGCTGGAGCGCTTTTACCTGATTCAGATTCCGGTCAGCGGCGGGGCGCACATCGAGACCAGCCAGGGCCGGGTCGACTCCAGCCCGGCCTGTGCGTCGCTGCTGTCGCCGCAGCCCGATCTGAGCATGCGCTGGAGCGAGGACAACGACCAGATCATCCTGCGGCTGGACGCCGACCTGGTGCAGCGCTACTGCGCCAGCTGGTGCGGTGATGCCCGGGTGGCCGCGCCGGTGTTCGACCCTGCGCTGATGCTGGACCGCATGCCGGCCCTGGGCGAGCTGCTGCTGTCGCTCGTGGGGCTGGCCGAACGCGGCCCGCCGGCCACCGAAGGCCTGTCGCTCGTGCAGCTGCAGTACCGACTGCTGGCCACGCTGCTGAGTGCGCAGCCGCACTCACTGCAGGCCCGGCTGGGTGAGCAGTGTCCGCCGCTGGCGCCGCGTTACGTGCGGCGGGTCGAGGACTACCTGGTGGCCCATGCCCAGGAGCCGATCACGCCCGAAGCGCTGGCCGAGCTGGCCGGTGTGAGCGTGCGCAGCCTGTTCCTGGGGTTCCAGCGCTACCGCCGCATCAGCCCGATGAAGTTCCTGCGCGAGGTGCGGCTGCACCGGGTGCGCGACGAGCTGCTGCTGGCAGCCGCAGGCACCACGGTCACCGACGTGGCGCTGCGCTGGGGCTTCTTTCACCTGGGCCGGTTCGCCCAGGAGTATCGCGAGGCGTTTGGCGAAACGCCTCGCCAGACGCTGGCCCAGGCCACGCGCTGAAGCCGGGGGTTCAGAAGGTGTGAATGAATCCGGCGTGGCCGAGCAGGCCACCCGGGCGTGTCGGGTCAAGGCGCAAAGCACAGCCGTAGCTCGAGCTACGGCGCGCATTTGCAACGCCGAGCCGGTGCGTTCGGGGGGATTGAGCGGGCATGGCGGGTTCGTTCACACCTTCTCAGCGCACCGGCTCCCAGCCGCCGCCCAGCGCCTTGAACAGCGCCACCGAGGCCGACAGCTGGGCCTGCCGATTGGCGACGGTCTGCAGGCGCGCCAGGTTGGCGGTGCGCTGGGCGTCGAGCAGCTCGAGGTAGGCCGAATAGCCCGCGTCGTAGCGCTGGCGGGCGACTTGCAGGGCGCTGAGGTTGGCCCGTTCGCTTGCCTCGACGTCGGCCTGCGACTCGCGTGCGGCACGCAGGTTGGCCAGCGCATCCGTCACATCCTTGAACGCCGACTGCACCGCGCCCTGGTAGGCCGCAACGGCCTCGCGCTGGCGCGCCTGGGCCTGGTCGGTCTGGGCGATGCGCCGGCCGGCGTCGAAGATCGGCAGGTCCAGCCCGAACCCCAGCGACCAGATGCGGGCGCCGCTCTTGAACAGGTCGGACAGCTCGGCGCTCTGGCCGCCGAACGAGCCGGTCAGCGAAATCGACGGGAACATCGCCGCCTTGGCCACGCCGATCTGGGCATTGGCCGACACCAGCAACTGCTCGGCCTGACGCACGTCCGGGCGGCGCTCCAGCAGCGACGAAGGCAGCCCGGCCGGCGGCACCGGCGGCAGCGGCAGACTGCCCAGCGGGCTTTCAGGCAGGCTCAGCCCCGGCTGGCCGACCAGCAGGGCGAGCTGCGACTGCGTCAGCGCGCGCTGGCGTTCCAGGTCACGCAACTGCAGCGCGGCGTCGGCACGCAGCGCCTCGGCCTGCTCGACCTCCAGCCGGCCCGCCGCCCCGCCCTGCAGCCGCACCCGCAGCAAGCGGGCGCTGTCCTCGCGCGACTTGAGCGTGTCGCGCGTGAGCACGATCTGCTCGTCCAGCGTGCGCAGCAGGAAGTAGCTGTCGACGACCCGGCCGGTCACCGTCTGGTGGACCACCTCGCGCGCGTAGTCGGTGGCCAGCGCCTGGGCCCGGGCCGCTTCGGAGGCACGGCGCAGCCGGCCCCAGAAGTCGAGCTCGAACGCCGTCGAAGCCGCGAGGCGGAAGTTGCTGGCCGTGCCGCCGCCGGGCTGGCTGCTCAGCTCGCTACTGCGGCTGCGCGCGGCCGTCCCGCCCAGATCGACCTGCGGCCAGCGCACGGCATCGGCCTCGCGCAACAGGGCCTCGGCCTGTTCGACACGGGCCACGGCCTGCTGCACATCGGTGTTGCGCAGCCGCGCATCGGCCACCAGGGCATCGAGCCGGGCATCACCGAACAGCGTCCACCAGCGGGACGACACCGCTGCCGGTGCCCCCGCGGTCGCCACGGCAGCCGCGTCAGGCGTGTGCTGCGCGGGCAGATTCACCTCGGGGCGGCGGTAGTCCGGCCCCACGGCACAACCGGCCAGCACCGCGGCGGCCAGCACGCTCAGCGACAGTCGCACGGCCCGTGCATTCAGTTGGCTAGTCATGGTCTTTTCAGTCGACGTCATACCGCGGCCTCCTCGGTGGAGCCGGGCGCATGGCTGTGCTGCGGGCGCGCCTTGCGCGCCAGCAAGGCAAAGAACAAGGGCACGAAGATCGGTGCGACAAAGGTCGCGATGATCATCCCGCCGAACACCCCCGTGCCCATGGACTGGCGCGCGGCCGCGCCGGCCCCGGTGGCCAGCACCAGCGGCACCACCCCCAGCACAAAGGCCAGCGAGGTCATCACGATGGGCCGGAAGCGCAGCCGTGCAGCCTCCCGCGCGGCCTGCACGGCGGTCTTGCCCTGCTCCATGCCCTGCATCGCGAACTCGGCGATCAGGATGGCGTTTTTCGCCGCCAGCCCGATCAGCACCACCAGGCCGATCTGGAAGTAGATGTCGTTCTGCATCCCCCTCAGCCACACGGCCAGCAGGGCCCCGGTCAGTGCAAACGGCACCGCCAGCACCACGGCCATCGGCACGCCCCAGCGCTCGTACAGCGCCGACAGGATCAGGTACACCATCACCAGCGCAAAGCCGAAGGCGAACACCGAGGCGCTGCCGGTGCGCTTTTCCTGGAAGGCCTGGCCGGTCCACTCGTAGCTGTAGCCGGGCGGCAGCGTCTGGCGGGCCACCTCCTCGACGGCCCGGATCGCCTCGCCCGAGCTGTAGCCGGGTTTGGCGCTGCCCATCACCTTGGCGGCGAGGTAGGCGTTGTAGCGCTCGAGCTGCTCGGCACCCACCACCGTGTCGACCTGGATCAGCGCCTTCAGCGGGATCATCTGCCCGGTGGTCTGCGAACGCACGAACAGGCGTCCGAGGTCGTCCGGCTTGGAGCGGAACGGTGCATCGGCCTGCATCGTCACCCGGTAGGTCCGGCCCGAGCGGTTGAAGTCGTTGATGTAGAGCGAGCCCATCTGCGCCTGCAGCGCGGCGAACACCTCGTTGACCGGCACGCCCAGCGACAGCGCCTTCTCGCGGTCGACCTCGACCTTGAGCTGCGGCACGGTAGGCCGGTAGAAGGTCTGCACGCCGGCCAGCACCGGGTGCTGGTTCAACGCCGCCATGAAGTCCTGCGTGACCTGGGCCAGGCGTTGCGGATCGGACTCGGTGCGGCCCTGCACATAGACCTCGAAGCCGCCGGCCTGCCCCAGCCCCTGGATGCCCGGCGGGTTGAACGCAAAGGCAATGCCGTCATTGAGCGCAAAGCCCATGCCGCTGACCTGCTGCGCAAGCGCCTGGGTCGACTGGTTGCGTTCGCTCCAGTCCTTCATCGGGATGAAGATCGTGGCCGCATTGCTCTTGGCGCCGCCACCGATCAGGTCGAAGCCGTTGATGATGAAAAAGCTGTCGATGCCGGTGTTCTGCGCGTTCATCTGGCGCAACTGCTCGGTGGTGCGCGAGGTGCGCTCCAGCGTGGCGCCATCGGGCAGCACCACCGCGGCGATGATGTAGCCCTGGTCTTCTTCGGGCACGAAGCTGCCCGGCACGCGCCACATCAGGTAGCCGGCACCGCCGATCATCATCGCAAAGGCCAGGCCGGCGACGATGCGGCGCTTGAGGGCAAAGTCCACCCCGCCGAGAAAGCGGTGGGTCAGCCAGTCGAACCCGCGGTTGAACGGTGCAAAGAACCGTTCGCCCCGGGTGGTGCCGTCATGGTGGGGCTTGAGCAGCAGCGCGCACAGTGCGGGCGTCAGCGTCAGTGCCACCACACCCGACAGCACCACGGCAATCGCCACCGTCACCGCAAACTGGCGGTACAGCTGGCCGGCGATGCCGCCCATGAAGGCCACCGGAATGAACACCGCGCACAGCACCAGCACGATACCCACCACCGCGCCGGACACCTCGCGCATGGCTTCGACGGAGGCAGCCATCGGGCTCATCCGTTCTTCGCGCATCAGGCGCTCGACGTTCTCGAGCACGACGATGGCGTCGTCCACGACGATGCCGATGGCCAGCACCATGGCGAACAGGGTCAGCGTGTTGATCGAAAAGCCGAACAGCCACAGGCCGGCAAAGGTGCCGATCAGCGACACCGGCACCGCCAGCATCGGGATCAGGGTGGCACGCCAGGTCTGCAGGAACACGAACACCACCAGCAGCACGATCACCGCCGCCTCGAGCACCGTCTTGACCACCTCACCGATCGAGGCCGAGACGAAGCGGGTGGTGTCGTACGGGATCAGGTAGTCGACGTCGTCCGGGAAACGCTCGTTCTTGAGCTCGACCATCTTGGCCTTCACCGCATCGCCCACGTCCAGCGCATTGGCGCCCGACTGCAGGAACACACCGATGGCGATGGCCGGCTGGCCGTTGACGCTGCTGGACTGGTCGTAGCTCTGGGCACCCAGCTCGATGCGTGCCACGTCCTTCAGGCGCAGCACGCCCCCGGGCCCGCTGGAGCGCACGACGATCTGGCCGAACTCCTCCGGTGCCACCAGGCGGCCCCGGGCCGTGACGGTGTAGACGAGCTCCTGGCCCTTGGGTGCCGGTTCGGCGCCGATCTTGCCGGCGGCGTACTGGGCGTTCTGGGCATTGATCGCGGCCGCGATCTCGGCGGTGGTCACCCCCAGCTGCGCCATGCGGTCGGGGTTCAGCCAGATCCGCATGGAGTAGTCGCGCGCACCGAACACCAGCACGTCAGCCGTGCCCTGGATGCGCTTGAGCTCGTCGAGGATGTTCTGTGTCGCGTAGTTCGACAGGAACAGCTCGTCGTGAGTGCTCTTGGGCGAGTTCAGTGCAATGACCAGCAGGAAGTTCTCGCTGCGCTTGGCCACCACCACACCGTTGCGGCGCACTTCATCGGGCAGGCGCGGCGTGGCCAGCTGCACCCGGTTGTTGATGTTGAAGGTCGCCTTGTCGATGTCGGTGCCGACCTCGAAGGTGGCGGTGATCGTCACCGTGCCGTTGGACGAGGAGTTCGAGCCGAAGTACAGCAGGTTCTCGACGCCCGAGAGCTGCTCCTCGATCGGCGCGGCCACCGTCTTGGCCAGGGTTTCGGCCGACGCGCCGGGATAGGTGGCGGTGATCGTGACCGTGGGCGGTGCGATCTCGGGATACTGCGCGATCGGCAGGATCTTCAGCGACACCAGTCCGGCCAGCACGATGATGATGGACAGGACGGCGGCAAAGATCGGCCGTTCGATGAAAAACTTGGACGACATGCGTCGGACTCCTTACTGCGCGGCCGAGGCGGCCGGGGCAGCGGACGCTGCGGCTTCAGCCGGCGCAGGAGCGGCGGCCGAGCCTGCAGCGGCCGGCGGCGGGGCGGCGGGCGTGACCGGGGCGCCGGGGCGCAGCTTCATGAGGTTGTCGGTGATGACCTGGTCACCTGCCTTCAGGCCCTTGTAGACCACCCAGTCCGAGCCGACCCAGCCGCCGGTTTCCACCGGCGTCGGCGTGGCCTTGCCGTCCTGGATGGTCCAGACCATGCGGCCCTGTTCGGTCTGGGTCACGGCCGACTGCGGCACCAGGAAACCCTGGGCCTGGCCGGCGATCACCTGCGCCTTCACGAACTGGCCCGGCAGGATGGACAGCTCCGGGTTGGCGAATTCGGCACGCAACTGGACCGTGCCCAGCCGGGCATCGACCGTGGAGCCCGAGAAGTTCAGCCGGCCCTGGCCACCGATGGCACGGCCGTCGGCGCTGGTCAGCTTGACCTGGGTGCCCTTGAGCGCCCTGAGCTGGGCATGTTCGGCCTCCGAGAACGAGAACCGCACCCAGATCGGGTCGGTCTGCACGATGGTGGTGAGCAGGCCGTCGGACGGCGACACCAGGCTGCCCTCCGACTTGAGAGAGCGACCACTCACACCCGAAATCGGTGCGTTCACCACGGTGTATGACAGGTTCAGCTCCGCCTCGCGCACACTGGCCTGTGCCGCCGCGACGGCTGCCTCGGACAGGCGCAGCTGGGAGGTGGCCTGGTCGTATTCACGTTGACTGATCGCCTGCTGTTCGGCCAGCGGCTTCAGGCGCCCCGCTTCACGCCGGGCCTGGTCGAGCTGCGCGTTCTGCTGGGCCAGTTGCGCCCGTGCCTGTTGCAGCGCGATCTCGAACGGTGCGCGCTCGATCTGGAACAGCAGGCTGCCGGCCTTGACCCGCTCGCCTTCCTCATAGCGCTGGCGCTCGATCAGGCCGCTCACCCGTGCGCGCACCTCGACTTCCTTCGAGCCTTCGGCCTGGCCGACCGCTTCGATGATCAGGGGCACGGTCTGCTGCGTCACCGCACGCACCGACACCGGCATGGCAGGCGGCGCACCGCCGGGCGCCCCCCCGGGCGGGCCGCCCGCAGGCTCACCCGACGCGCCGCAGCCCGCCAGCAAGGCGGCCAGCGTCAAGGCGGTGAACACCCCGGTCACCGGGCGAAAAAGGGCTGCGGCCAGAGGTCCGCGACGAAGGAAGGACGGAGTCGGAGATGCCATGGATCAGCCTGATGAATCTTTGACGGAACCCGGGATGCGCGCGCATTTCTGGCGTCGACCGAGGGAAAACCCGGGGAACCTCGTTGGGAAGGGGCTTATCATACATACGTCCGCGAATGTATGTTTGACTGTCTGATGAATTCCCATTCCCGTTTGCAGGGGCAGCGCTGATCATGGTCCGCCGCACCAAGGAAGAAGCCGAGCAGACGCGCCGCCAGATCCTGGCTGCCGCACGCCGCGCGTTTCTCGCCCGTGGGGTGTCCAGCACCACACTGGAACACATTGCCCAGGAAGCCGGCGTGACGCGCGGCGCGATCTACTGGCACTTCGCCAACAAGGAAGAGCTGTTCCGCGCCATGCGCGAAGAGGTCGAGGTGCCGCTGCGCGACAAGACCGACTTCACCTTGCTGCAGGATGTGGGCGTGGAGCCGCTGGACCGCATGCGCAACTTCATGCTCGAACTGCTGGACGCGGTGAGCGAGCAGACCGACCTGCGCCAGACCTTCGAGATCCTGGAATTCAAGTGTGAGTATGTCGGCCTGATCGACGATGTGGAGCAGCACCTGTGTGAGGTCGACGAATTCCAGTCGAAGCTGCTGCGCGTGTACGAGGAAGCCGAACGCAAGGGCCAGCTGCGCCCGGGCATGCCGCCACGCTTTGCCGCCCTGAACACCATGTGTTTCATCATGGGCCTGCTGCGCATGTGGCTGCTCGACAGCCGCCACCGGCTGGTGCGCTGCGACGCCGCGGCGCTGATCCACGCCCATGTGGACGAACGCCGCGCCGCGCCCGCCACGGCGGTGCGGCCGGTCGATCTGAGCCTGAACCCGGTCTGAGGGTCAGCGGGCGCGCGGCCGGATCAGCCGGTCATGAAGCCCAGGTTGCGCTGGCCGAAGTTGCGCAGGTTCGGGAAGATCAGGTCCAGCTCACCGTCGCTGGCGCCAAACCAGCGGCCCAGGGTGGCGCCGATCTGGTCGACCGCCACCCCCGGCAGGAAACTCCCCGAGCCCACCTCGTCGTCATGGTTCAGGCCGACCTGCGGGAACCGGCCGTAGATCTCGCGCCCCCGCACGGCCCCGCCCATCACAAGGTGGTGAGCGCCCCAGCCGTGATCGGTGCCGTCACCATTGCTGGTGAAGGTGCGGCCAAAGTCCGACGCGGTGAACAGCGTGACCTGCCCGGCCGCCCCGATCTGCGAAAGCTGGGCGTCGAAGTACGCCAGGGCATGCGACAGGCGCGCCATCAGGTCGGCATGACTGCGGTTCTGGTTGTCATGGGTGTCGAACCCGCCCATGCTGACGAAAAACACTTGGCGATTCGCGCCCAGGCCGCTGCGCGCGGCGATGATGCGCGCCACCGTGCGCAACTGGCCGGCCAGTGCATTGTTGGCCGGCTGGCGCGTGACCGGGTTGAGGTACTGCGCCGGCGCGGCCACCTGGGCCTCGGTGGGCACGAACGCGGCCTGGAACTGCGCCTGGGCCTCCACCGAACGTTTCGTGATGGCCGCATACTCGCGCGCCAGCAGGTGGGCGCTGTCAGCCGTGATCAAGGACTGCATCGCCGCCCCCGCCGCGGCCGAACCGAACAAGGAATTGTCGACGCCCGGCAGCCCGCGGATGGCGGTGGCGCCGCCACTGCCCACCTGGTACTGGAACACCGTGTTGCCGGCCATGAACACCGCATTGCCCGAGGCCGAGATGTTCGTGAAGATGGCTCGCTGGTTGCTGCCGGCCACCAGGTCGCCCAGCCGCCCGCCCCAGCCGACCTTGGTGCCCTCGGGGCCAAGCGCCTGCCAGGTCGACTGCTGGTCATTGTGGGAAAAGAGCTTGGCCGGCTTGCGGGTGGTGTTGGCCCGATACGCCGCCTTGTTGGCCAGCGGCTCGACCAGCGGCCCGGCATTGGCCACGATGGCCAGGCGGCCCTGGTTGAACAAGGCCTGCACCTCGGGCATGGCCGGATGCACCGCATAGCTGCGCCCGCTGTTCTGCGGGCCGAACTGCGTGAAGGCCGGCGACAACGGCAGCACGCCGCCCAGGTAGTCGAGCAGGTTGCCGGAGCCCTCGTTGCGTGGCGTGCCCGCGGCACGCAAGGCGATCGGGTCAGGCGCCTGGGAGCGCACGGTCGTGTAGCCCGACCAGGAGGCGCTGTCGGTGGGCAGCACCATGTTGGCCGCGTCGTTGCCGCCGTACAGGAAGAGGCACACGAGGGCCTTGTACCCGCCTGATGTCTCGGCGGCGGCGGCGTTCAGGGCGGCCAGGCTGCCGGCAAACGGCAGTCCGGCCGTGGCCACCGAACCCGACAGCCAGCCGGCACGTCGCAGCAGTTCACGTCGGGTGGCGTCCGGGCGGTGTGAGTTCGACTTCATCGTGAATCCCGTGCGCGCAGGGCGCCTTCATGTGTGCCGTGGTTCGCACCGTGGCTCATGGCGTGATGGGGGCGAGACGGGTGCATCCGGGTCATTTCAACACCAGGTAGTCGGTCGAGCCCATCGTCAGGAAGATGGCGATGTACACCCGGTCGCGCCGCGCACTGTCGATCGACGACTGGTTGGTGATCTTGCCGCTCTTGTCACGCTTGGGCGCAGGGATGCTGCGCGACTCGACCGCCGAGACGATCTGCGAGCGCGTGGCCGCCGACAGCTGGCCGGCCGTCAGCAGCAGGTCGATACGGTCCACCAGCGCCGGCGGATTGTCGACCAGGGCCAGCTCGGCCGAATAGTCCGGGTGGATGTAGCGGGAACTCGAGGTGCTCACCGGCACCCAGCCCCGCAGGTAGTTGAGGTAGCCGGCCACCGACACTTCATGCGCGATCTGCAGCTCGGGCGCAACCAGCCCCGCCTCGGCGATCGAGGTGTTCGGCGGCGTGTAGCCCGGCCGATAGAAGTTGAACACCGAGCCCGAACGCATCGGCGTCTGCCCCAGCCTGGACGCGGTGTCGTCGGTGTTGCCGATGCCGCGGAAGCGGCCCTCGGGCGCCTCGGCCTTGAACGCACGCATCCAGTTGGCCAGCCGCAGCACCGGCTCGCGCAATCGCCCGGCATAGCCATGGTCAGGCTGTTTGGTGCGCGCCTCGACGTCGAGCAGGATCGCGCGGATCACCGCCTTCATGTCGCCACGCGGACTGCCGGTGGCGCCGTCGAAGGCCTGGCCACAGCGCTGCACATACCCCGGCGAGGGATTGCTCGACACCAGCCGCTGGATCAACTGCCGGCACAGGAAGGGGCCGACGTTGGGGTGGCGAAACAGGGTATCGAGGGCGATGCGCAGATCCCCCTCCGGGTCGGGTTTGTCGGCCTGGTCCGCAATGGTCGTGCCGAGGAAGCTCTTGGCCGAGGACGAATGGAAGTCGGTGTTGGGCGCGAACCGGTTGTAGGCCTGCATCGGCCGCCAGTCGCGGTCGGGATGGGCGTCACCGCCGAAAAACCGCTTGTTGGTCCGGTCGGACGTGGCCGAGCCGGCGTACCAGCTCCAGCCGGTGAACACCTTGGCCAGCCCCTTGACGTCGGCATCGGTGTAGGTCTCGACCGGCGCACCGTTGAGCAGCCGCGGCGTGCCGTCGGGGTTCAGTTCGTACAGGCCGATCGAGAAGAGCTGCATCACCTCGCGTGCGTAGTTCTCGTCGGGCACCCGGCCCTTGGCGGGGTCTTCCTTCTGGTTGCGCAGGTGCGACAGGTACAAGCCCATCATCGGATGCAGGGTCACCGCTTCGAGCAGCTCGCGGTAATTGCCGAAGGCATGCTGGCCCAGCATGTCGTAGTAGGACGCCACGCCGCGCGGATGCCCGCCCACGCTGCCATCGACGAAGGACACGACAAAGATCTGCGACAGGGCAAAGGCCACACGCTGGCGCAGTTGGTCGCGCCCGGTCACCGCCTGCTCCCACCACGACTCGAGGAAATCGTCCTGACTGACCTTGCCCTGGTCAGCAGCCTCGCGCTCCTGGGCACGCTGGTTCATGACGTTGCGATGCAGGCTCTGCGAGCGGTTGAACTGGGTGTTCAGCCAGGGGCCGTAGCCGTTGCGCATCAGGTTGTCGATGTCAGCCTGCGTGGCGCCAAACGTGGCCTGGTGCAGGAAACGGGCAGCTTCGTGACCGGTGGCAGGGCGGCCGACATCGGCCGGCGGTTCACCCCCGGCATCCCCCGAGCCCCCGCCGCCACCGCACGCAGCCAGCACCGCGGCGAGCGCCAGCGCACCGCAAGCCCGAGGCCGCCACCACTTGTTGTTGTTCTGTACCGCGCGCGCCACGTTCGCCTCCCCGGCGAACTGCCGCCGAACCTGGAGGATCCAGGAAAGTTCACCTGGATGGTGTTTGTGGCGGCATCTTGTGTAACGAACAGCAACGGTCCGCCGGTCTGCTTTACCGCTTGCGGGAGGAGATTTGCTGGGGCGTGAAGCTGTGGCGTTGGGTGGCGCTGTGTTTCGCCCCTGGCGGGGCGAGCCGGGAGTTCGCCCCGGCGGGCGAGTCCCTTTCTTTTGCGTGGCCAAAATAAAGGAACCAAAGAAAAGGCCACCCCCGAGGTGTCGGTTTCCGTTGGCACGGAAACTCCCTTGCGCTGCTCGGTCCGGGCGGGAAGGGGGCAAACTCGCCCTGCGGGCTCAGACAAGCCCCCTTCTTTTTCCGCCCGGCCCTGTGCTGCTCAGCGACCCCAAGGGGGCCCCGAACACGGAAAGCACGAACAGAAGGACG
>CAMLSD010000031.1 GCA_946482595.1 uncultured Comamonadaceae bacterium | reverse complement strand
GTGTCACCCTTGGCGGCAAGATCGCCCCCATCTTCTTCAACACGCAGGAAGACTCCGGCTCGCTGCCGATCGAGGTCGACGTGTCCAAGCTGGAGATGGGCGACGTCATCGACGTGTTGCCCTATGACGGCAAGCTGGTGAAGAACGGCGAGACCGTGGCCGAGTTCAAGCTCAAGAGCGACGTGCTGTTCGACGAAGTGCGCGCCGGCGGCCGCATCAACCTGATCATCGGCCGCTCGCTGACCGGCAAGGCCCGTGAGTTCCTGGGCCTGCCCGCCTCCACCACCTTCCGCCTGCCCAAGGCACCGGCCGATACCGGCCGCGGCTACACGCTGGCCCAGAAGATGGTCGGCCGCGCCTGCGGTCTGCCGATGGTCGACGGCAACCAGCAGGGCATCCGCCCCGGCACCTATTGCGAGCCCAAGATGACCACCGTCGGCTCGCAGGACACCACCGGCCCGATGACCCGCGACGAGCTGAAGGACCTGGCCTGCCTGGGCTTCTCGGCCGACCTGGTGATGCAGTCGTTCTGCCACACCGCGGCTTACCCGAAGCCCGTGGACGTGAAGACGCACCGCGAACTGCCGGCGTTCATCAGCAACCGCGGCGGTGTCGCGCTGCGCCCCGGCGACGGCGTGATCCACTCGTGGCTGAACCGCCTGCTGCTGCCCGACACGGTCGGCACCGGCGGCGACTCGCACACCCGCTTCCCGATCGGCATCTCCTTCCCGGCCGGCTCCGGCCTCGTGGCCTTCGGTGCCGCCACCGGTGTGATGCCGCTGGACATGCCCGAGTCGGTGCTCGTGCGCTTCAAGGGCACGATGCAGCCCGGCGTGACGCTGCGCGACCTGGTGCATGCGATCCCGCTGTACGCGATCAAGGCGGGCCTGCTGACGGTGGCCAAGGCCGGCAAGAAGAACATCTTCTCGGGCCGCATCCTCGAGATCGAAGGGCTGCCCGACCTGAAGGTCGAACAGGCGTTCGAGCTGTCCGATGCCTCGGCCGAGCGGTCTGCCGCCGGTTGCACCATCAAGCTCAATCCCGAGCCGATCAAGGAATACCTCACCAGCAACATCGTGCTGATGAAGAACATGATCGCCAACGGCTACCAGGACAAGCGCACGCTGGAGCGCCGCATCAAGGCCGTCGAGGCCTGGCTGGCCAAGCCGGAGCTGCTCGAGGCCGACAAGGACGCCGAATACGCCGCCGTCATCGAGATCGACCTGAACGAGCTGAAGGAGCCCGTGCTGTGCTGCCCGAACGACCCGGACGACGCCAAGGTGCTGTCCGACGTGGCGGGCACGAAGATCGACGAAGCCTTCATCGGCTCGTGCATGACCAACATCGGGCATTTCCGTGCGGCAGCCAAGCTGCTGGGCGGCCAGCGCGACATTCCGGTGAAGCTGTGGGTCGCACCGCCCACCAAGATGGACCAGGACGAGCTGATCAAGGAAGGCCACTACGCCAGCTTCGGCACCGCCGGTGCACGCACGGAAATGCCGGGCTGCAGCCTGTGCATGGGCAACCAGGCCCAGGTGCGTGAAGGCGCGACCGTGGTCTCGACCTCGACCCGCAACTTCCCGAACCGCCTGGGCAAGAACACCAACGTGTTCCTGGCATCGGCCGAACTGGCCGCCATCGCGTCCAAGCTGGGCCGCATCCCGACCGTGGCCGAGTACCACGCCGAGATGGGCATCATCAACAAGGACGCCGCCAGCGTGTACCGCTACATGAACTTCGACCAGATCGAGGAATACGCGGACGTCGCCAAGGCCGTCACGGTCTGATACCCCCTGCCCCGCATCGCGTCAGCCCGCCGGAGCCTGCTCCGGCGGGCTTTTTTGCGTGCGAATCGTCTTGACCCAGAGGACCGAGCGGGCATAACGTCACGGTCTGCTGTCTGTCGCCCACGATCCCACGATTCAGCCACTGCACGGAGTTCTCCATGGCCAAAGTCCCCCGACACCCCTTTGCCAAGACCCTCAAGACCTTCAAGACGGCCTCCGGCAAGGAGGGCCAGTTCTACTCGCTGCCCCAGCTCGCGCGCCAGTACCCGAATGTGTCGCGCCTGCCGGTGTCGGTGCGCATCGTGCTGGAGTCGGTGCTGCGCAACTGCGACGGCAAGAAGGTCACGCCCGCCCACGTCGAGCAGCTCGCCAACTGGCAACCCAATGCGGAGCGCACCGACGAGATCCCGTTCGTCGTGGCGCGAGTCGTGCTCCAGGACTTCACCGGCGTGCCGCTGCTGGCCGACCTGGCCGCCATGCGGTCGGTGGCCGCGGGTCTGGGCAAGAACCCCAAGACCATCGAGCCGCTGGTGCCGGTGGACCTGGTCGTCGACCACTCGGTGATGATCGACCACTACGGCACGCGCAAGGCGCTCGATCTGAACATGAAGCTCGAGTTCCAGCGCAACCGCGAGCGCTACGAGTTCATGAAGTGGGGCATGCAGGCCTTCGACACCTTCGGGGTGGTCCCGCCGGGCTTCGGCATCGTGCACCAGGTGAATCTTGAGTACCTGGCGCGTGGTGTGCACCGCAAGGGCGCCGTCCACTACCCCGACACCCTGGTGGGCACCGACAGTCACACGACGATGATCAACGGCATCGGTGTGGTCGGCTGGGGTGTGGGCGGCATCGAGGCCGAGGCCGGCATGCTGGGGCAGCCGGTGTACTTCCTCACCCCTGACGTCGTGGGCTTCGAGCTGACCGGCGCGCTGCGCGAAGGCGTCACCGCCACCGACCTGGTGCTGACCGTGACCGAAATCCTGCGCCGCGAAAAGGTTGTCGGCAAGTTCGTCGAGTTTTTCGGCCCGGGCACCCGCAGCCTCTCGCTGCCCGACCGCGCCACCATCGCCAACATGGCGCCCGAGTATGGCGCCACCATGGGGTTCTTCCCGGTGGACGAAAAGACGATCGACTACTTCAAGGGCACCGGCCGCACGCGCTCCGAGATCGAGGCCTTCGAGGCCTACTTCAAGGCCCAGAAGCTGTTCGGCGTGCCGCAGGACGGCGAGATCGACTACACCAAGGTGGTCAAGCTCGACCTGGGCACCGTGGCACCCAGCCTGGCCGGCCCCAAGCGCCCGCAGGATCGCATCGAGATCGGCGCAATGGCCAACACCTTCACCGAGCTGTTCAGCAAGCCAGTGGAGGCCAACGGGTTCAACCAGAGCGCCGACAAGCTGGCGCAGACCTTCACCACCAGCGCCGGCCTGGACATCCGCAACGGTGACGTGCTGATTGCGGCGATCACGTCGTGCACCAATACCTCCAATCCCAGCGTGCTGCTGGCTGCCGGCCTGCTGGCCAAGAAGGCGGTGGAGGCAGGACTGAAGGTCAAGCCACACATCAAGACCTCGCTGGCGCCCGGCTCGCGCATCGTCACCGAGTACCTCGAGAAGACCGGGCTCCTGCCCTACCTCGAGAAGCTGGGCTTCGACGTGGCCGCCTACGGCTGCACCACCTGCATCGGCAATGCCGGCGATCTCACGCCCGAAATCAACGAGGTCATCACCCGCAATGACCTGGTCTGCGCGGCCGTGCTGTCGGGCAACCGCAATTTCGAGGCGCGTATCCACCCGAACCTCAAGGCCAACTTCCTCGCCTCCCCGCCACTGGTGGTGGCCTATGCCATTGCGGGCAACGTCACCGTCGATCTGATGACGCAGCCGGTGGGCAAGGGCAAGGGGGGGCGCGAGGTGTTCCTCGGCGACATCTGGCCCAGCAGCGACGAGATCTACCGGCTGATGAAGTTCGCGATGAACCCCAAGGCGTTCAAGGCGAACTACGACAAGGTCCGCAGCGAGCCCGGCAAGCTGTGGAACAACATCAAGGGGGTGAAGGGGCAGGTCTACGACTGGCCGGAGTCGACCTACATCGCAGAACCTCCCTTCTTCAAGGGATTCACCTTGCTGCCCCAGGCCACGGACCCGGGCATCAAGGGCGCGCGCATCATGGCGCTGTTTGGCGACTCCATCACCACGGACCACATCTCGCCTGCCGGCTCGATCAAGGAGAGCTCACCCGCAGGTCAATGGCTGAAGGACCACCAGGTCAGCAAGGCCGACTTCAACTCCTATGGTTCACGCCGGGGCAACCATGAGGTCATGATGCGCGGCACCTTTGCCAATGTGCGCATCAAGAACCTGATGATCCCGGCCGGTGACGACGGTTCGCGCGAAGAGGGTGGTGTCACGCTGTACCAGCCCGGCGGCGAGAGGATGTTCATCTATGACGCGGCCATGAAGTACATGGCCGAAGGCACGCCGACCGTGATCTTTGGCGGCGAGGAATACGGCACCGGCTCATCACGCGACTGGGCCGCCAAGGGCACGCAGTTGCTGGGCGTGAAGGCCGTCGTCGCGCGCAGCTTCGAGCGCATCCACCGCTCCAACCTGGTCGGCATGGGCGTGTTGCCGCTGCAGTTCAAGGGCAGCGACTCCTGGGAAACGCTGGGCCTCAAGGGCGACGAAGTGATCGACGTCGTCATCGGCGGTGAACTGCGCCCGCAGGCCGATGCCACGCTGGTCATTCACCGCGGTGAGACGCGCCAGGAGGTGGTGGTCACCCTGCGCATCGACACACCGATCGAGGTCGACTACTACCAGCATGGCGGCATCCTGCCGTTCGTGCTGCGCCAGTTGCTGGCGGCCTGAGCAGCCGCAGACGAGACCGGCCTTCAGCGATCAAGCAGTTCGCGCAAGGCCGTCTCGTCAAACCCCACCACCAGGCGCTCGCCCGCCTCGACCACGGGCCGCTTGATCACGCTGGTGTGCTCGAGCATGAGTTGACGTGCCGAGACGTCATCGACCACCCGCGCCTGCACCGCAGGATCCAGCTTGCGCCAGGTCGTGCCCTGGCGGTTGAGCAGCCGGCTCCAGCCGGCCGCGGCCAGCCAGCGGTCGAGTGCGGGCTCAGGCACGCCCGACTTCTTGAAATCGTGAAAGGTATAAGCCACACCTTGCTCGTCGAACCACCGCAGTGCCTTCTTGACGGTGTCGCAGTTCCGGATGCCGTACAGCGTGATCGTGTTCAATGAATGCTCGCAAGCCAGCTGATGGTTGGGGGGATGGGCCGATCGAGGCCCGGTCTCAGCCGCGCGGACGCCCGCGCAAGCCCGAGGTGTAGTCGTCGCGATCGTTGGCGTCGCACAGCGGGTCGGGCGCATAGCCGGTGGACGTCACCTTGCCGGCGTTGTCCAGGCTGACCTGGAACCACTGGCAGAAGATCGCCTCGTACCGGTAAGACCAGACTCGCTCGCCTCGCCGCGGGATCGACATCTCGTGTGACGGCCGACCCAGGCGATACATCAGCTCGGCCTGGCTCAGGCCATTGGGCACGCTCTCGAAGTTCTTTTCGGTCAGCACCTGCTGCCACTGCGTGACCTGACCCTGCGGGTTCACGTCGATCATGTAGGTGTGGCGGCCATAGGGACCGCGTGCATATTCAAGCCGGCGTGAGCCGTCGCCCTGCCGATACTCGTTGGTGGGCTGGCCCATGCGGGCCGTCACCTCGGAGACGGCGGTCCCCGGTGCAAGCTGGCCCGGCCCATAGCCGGCGCAGCCCGCGAGCAAGACGGCACTGGTTGCCGCCATCATGGCCATTCGTGTTGCATTGCTCATGATCACTCCTCGATGCCCGGCGACGCGAGTCGACGCCCGCTCGCCAGCCTCAGTGTCGCAGAGCCCGCGCCCGACTTCCTGTTTGCCGCGCGAGTATCCATGAGCGGATGGTGCAAAAGTCATCGCGACCATGCCACCGTCGGGCGCCCCGCCGAGGGATGTGTCGCCGACGCACCGGCAACGCAGGGTGCGCACGGTCGTTTGCAGGCGCGCAAGCGAAAAAGGCCAGCCGACGGATCGACTGGCCTTTCGTGCATTTTTGGTGGGCCCTGAGTGACTCGAACACTCGACCTACGGATTAAGAGTCCGCTGCTCTACCAACTGAGCTAAGAGCCCCACGCTATTCGCTTCTCCCACCGACTGCTCCGGATTGACCAGACCAGGATGGTGGGTTGTGCAGGATTCGAACCTGCGACCAACGGATTAAAAGTCCGCTGCTCTACCAACTGAGCTAACAACCCGCGAAGCCTTAGATTATAGACCAGAAGCGGCTGCAAACTCAATAGATGAATTCTAACCTGAAATTGCAAGCTGGTGAAGTACCTCACCTGCAGCGACCATGCCGAAGCTGGCCGTCACACTCACTGCCGAACCATAACCGTGGCAATTGAGGTTGGCGTCGACGTCGCATGACGCCACACCCGCGGGGCGTGTGATCGGCTCCTTCGAATACACACACGTCACACCGATGCGGCCCTGCCGGGCGGCGCCATGCTCCTTGCGCAGCCGCTGGCGCAGGCTGGCGAGCAGCGGATCGTGAGTGGTCTCGGACAGATCGGCCACGTCCACCAGATGCGCGCGCCGCTTGCCGCCGGCGGCGCCCACGCACACCAGCGGCACACGCTGCGTCATGGCCCACGCTGCCATCGCCAGCTTGGCGCGCACCTGGTCGCAGCAGTCGATCACCGCATCGACGGGCGCGGGCAGGATCGCGGGCCAGTTGCCCGGCTCGACAAACTCTTCGATCAGGTGCAGCCCGCACCCCGGGTGAATCTGGGCAATGCGATCGCGCAGTGCCAGCACCTTGGCCTGGCCGACGGTCGATGACAGGGCCTGCACCTGCCGGTTGATGTTCGACTCGGCGACATGGTCCAGGTCGATCAAGGTCAGCTCGGCCACGCCGCTGCGTGCGAGTGCTTCGGCCGCCCATGAACCCACGCCGCCGACGCCGACCACCACCACCCGAGCGGCCCGGATCCGGTGATACGCCGGCACGCCGTACAGCCGGCTCAAACCACCAAAGCGACGTTCGAGGTCGGCATCACCCGTGGGATCGAGCGGCAACACCGCCGCGGCGCTGGATGTCGGTGCCTGCATGCCTGCCCCGGTCAACCCATGCGCTCGATGCGCCACATCTGATACTTGAACGCGGCAACGGACCCCACGACGATGGCGACGACGGCCAGCAGGCTCGACAACCCAAGCGTCGACAGGCCGGACAGGCCCTGGCCGACGGTGCACCCCATCGCGGTCACACCGCCGACTCCCATCAGCACGGCACCGGCCAGGTGGTTGGCCGTGTCCTCGGTGTCGCGAAAGCCCTCCCAGCGGAACCCGCCGGTCGCCAGCGCATAGGCCGCTGAACCGACCACCACACCGGCGCAGGACACGATGCCCAACGTGAGCACCCGGCTCTTGTCGCTGAAGAACAGCAACCAGTCGATCGTGTAGGCGATCGGCGCCACGAAGGTCAGCGATTCCATGCGCTGGGAGTTGGTCGCGACAAAGGCTTCCTGCAGCGTGTTCGGATCTTCGGCCACGTAGCCCAGGCGGCCGGACACCCACCACACCGCCACGATCACCCCTCCCACACCCAGGCCCGCGAGCAGACTTTCGCCGCTGCGGCCTTCGGGCCGGGCCAGCGCCCACGCCAGGCAGGCCCCGCCAAGTCCAAGGCCCAGCACCCAGGCGGCGGTCGACAACGGCAGGCCGGTGGCTGCCACCAGCAACGAAGGCAGGTCCTGACCGGTGGGCAGCGTCACGGTCGCAGCATCGACCGTGTTGACGCGCAGCACACCGGTGATGCCTCGAAGCGTGGCATACGCTGCCAGGCCCATCACGATGAACACGATGACCGACTTCAGGTTGCCCGCGCCGATGCGTACCAGCGTCTTGCTGCCACAACCGGAGGCCAGCACCATCCCGAAGCCGAACATGAAACCGCCGACCAGGGCCGAGAGCCAGATCAACCGCGGACCACCGTACAGCGTCTTGCCGGCATCGACCCAGCCCAGCCCGACCATCGCATTGAAGCCGATGATGGCCACGCCAATGGCCATGACCCACATGCGCATGCGGGTCCAGTCACCGATGTTCACGATGTCGGACACGGCGCCCATCGTGCAGAAATGCGTGCGCTGCGCAATCGCACCGAAGATGACGGACAAGCCAAAGCTGGCCCACAGGACTTGCGCGGCAATCGCGCCGAGATCGATGTCTTGCATGGGGCGGATTCTAGTGATCTGCGCCGTGCCGCGCCGGCCTGCTGCACCCGCTCGGTGCGACCCGCACGGGCGGCACCGGCCCAAATGAAAACCCCCGGCCATGCCGGGGGTTGCGGGCGCACGGGTGCGGGGCGGCGACTCAGCGCAGCGACACCAGCCGCTCCTTGGCTTCTTGAGCCGCTTCGCTTTGCGGATGGTTCTTGATGAGTTCGTCGAGCGTGCGCCGGGCGGCCGGCCGGTCCTTCAGCTCGATCTGGCACATCGCGATCGACAGCATCGCCTCGGGCACCCTCGGATGGCTGGGGTAACCCGACACCAGGGCGCGGAACGACCCCATCGCCTCACGGTAGTCGCGCTTTCCGTAGTGCGAATTGCCCAGCCAGTACAGCACCGCCTCGGTGTACCCACTGCCCGGGTAGCGGCGCTGGAAATTGGCAAACGCTGCCGCCGCGTTGGCAAAGTCACCCTTGCGGAAGACGTCCAGCGCGGCCTCGAAGTCGCGCCGCTCTTCCGGGCGCACCACGATCTCCTTGCCGTCGATCTGCGTCTTCTGCGGCTCGACCTGGCGAATGCGCTCGTCGATGCCCTGGACGATGTCGGTCTGCTTGCGCTGCAGCTCCGAGACGGCGCGTGCGAGCTGCTCGTTCTGGCCACGCATCGTGGCCAGCTCGGCGCGCAACTGCTCCAGCTGAGCGTTCAGCTCGAGCAGGCTGCGGCGCAGCTGCTCGGTCTGTTCGGCCTGGCGCTGGCTGGCCTCGCGCGCGCTTGCTGCCTCGGCGTTGATGCGCTGGCGCAGTTCGAGGATGGCCTTGCGGGCTTCGTCATCCTCGAACAAGGCCGCGCTGGCGCCGGTTGAACCCACCATGCACACCGCCAGCAAGACGGCGCGCCCGAACGAGCGCCCTGGCGCCACGGCAGTGAGGTACTTCATGGCGGGAAGCGGCATCAGCGCAGGTTCAGCTCGGCGCGACGGTTCTTCGCCCAGGCCTCTTCAGTCGCACCTTCGGCAGCGGGACGCTCTTCGCCGTAGCTCACGGCTTCCATCTGGGCGTCCTTCACACCCAGCAGCTCGAGCGACTTGCGCACGGCCTCGGCGCGTTTCTGGCCCAGTGCCAGGTTGTACTCGCGGCCGCCGCGCTCGTCGGCGTGCCCTTCGATCGTCAGGCGCTTCTGGCCACCGGCCATCACCTTGGCGTAGGACGACACCACCGGGCGGTATTCGTCCTTGACAACGTAGCTGTCGAAGTCGAAGTACACGACGCGCGCCAGTTGCGAGGCTGCATCACCCTGGCCGTTCTGGCCGGTGAGGTTCACGGTGGACACCTGCGACTGGGCCTGGCCGCCCGTGCCGCCGGACGAACCGACGGCCGAACCGGTACGGCTCTCGACGGGCGCGTCATCGAGCTTGACGCTCGAACCGCAGCCGGCCAGCACACCGGCCACGGCCAGTGCAGCACCCAGGGAAGAAATCGAACGAAGTTTCATGATGTGGCTCCTTCTATGGAGGGTTGTGTCCCAACGAACATTAATTCACGCTGCGTGTGAGTCAAAGCCGGCTGCAGCCTCGTCCGACTTCGATGGAATTCAGGATCCGGATTGCCGGGACAGCCGATCACCGAGCGAACGGCCCCCAGACCGGCTCGCGAACGTCGCCCCGATTCGAGAGCAAGGTGGCCTTGATCTTGCCGTCCAGCGTGGTGGTCATCAGCACGTTGCGGCCCTGCGAGCGCGTGGCATAGATGATCAGGCGGCTGTTGGGCGCAAAGCTCGGGCTTTCGTCGTCGCGTGTGTCGGTGATCGAGGTGATGGTGCCGCTGCTCAGGTCCATCAGCTGCAGGCGGAACGCCCCGTTGTCGCGCGTCACGTAGGCCATCCAGCGGCCATCCGGGCTGAGTGCGGGGCTGATGTTGTAGCTGCCGTTGAACGTCACGCGCTCGGCGCCACCACCGCCGGCGGGCATGCGGTAGATCTGCGGCGAGCCGCCCCGGTCACTGACGAAATACAGGGTGCGACCGTCCGGGGTGAAGATCGGCTCGGTGTCGATGCCCGGGCTGGAGGCCAGCCGGCGCACGTTCTCGCCCATGCGGTTCACGCCGTACATCTGCGACAGCCCGTCACGCGTGAGCACGACCGCCAGGTTCTGGCCATCTGGTGCCCAGGCCGGCGCGCTGTTGGACCCCTTGAAGCTGGCGATCGGGCGGCGACGGCCGCTGGCGATCTCCTGGGCGTAGACGACCGGTTTGCGGGTCTCGAACGAGACGTAGGCCAGTTCGGCACCGTTGGGCGACCAGGCCGGCGAGATGATCGGCTCGGCACTGGCCAATGCGACCTGCGCGCCCTCGCCGTCGGAATCGGCCACCCACAGGGTGTAGCGCTGCGCCGCCTTGGTGACGTAGGCGATGCGGGTCTCGAAAACACCGCGCTCGCCGGTCAGCTTCTCATAGATGAAATCAGCGATGCGGTGGGCGGCCAGGCGCAGATCGGCCTCGGCAACGGCATGCGCCTGCCCGCCGAGGTCCTGGCCGCGCACCGTGTCCCACAGCTTGAAGCGCACATCCAGGCGGCCATCGGCCAGGCGGGTGATGCTGCCCGAGACCAGGGCGTCGGCGCCCCGGGCGCGCCAGTCGGGAATGTTGGGACGAACCGACTCGTCCATGGTCAGGTTGCCGGTGTCGACACTGCGGAACTGGCCGCTGCGCTCCAGGTCGGCCCGCACGATGGCCGAGACCTGCTGCGTGCGGCCGGTTTCGCCGCCAAACTGTGTGATCGCGATCGGGAACTGGGTGGTGCCGACGCCGGAGATGTCGACCCGGAACTGCGCCAGGGCCGGCGCACCGGCCAGCGCGGCCGGGACGGCCAGGAACGAGCGTCGAGACCAACGGCGGGAGATGTCTGAGGATGTCATTCAGTGTCCAGGCTGGGATCGGGCGGTGAGTGGCTGGGTCGGCCAGGACGCACCGGCGGCGAGTCCGTCGCTCCCGCCGCATTGTGCGGGCGTGACCTGGGTGCTGACCCCACGAATGTGCAACAGTTCCTCACCAGACGGCCCGTCGAGGGCGTGTTGACCGCAAATGCGCGGCCCATGTCGCTGCGTTGGGCCCCGATTGTAGGCATGTTGCGGGCCAGTCCCGGCCGCACGCGGCCAGATGCTGCGATGAGCAACGGATAATGTCTCGCACCATGGCGCCCGTCGACCTGTCCCCTCAGCGCACCCCCTGCCCTGTGCCGGCCGGGCGCCGCCCTGTGAGCCGTACCGCACCCACATGACCTCGTTCAAGCAGCGCCTGGCCCGCCTCTGGCCGTATTTCATGCACGGCCGCTGGGGTTTCGTGCTGGCCATCTCCGGCGCCATCGTCGGTGCGGCCACCGAACCGATGATCCCCGCCCTGATGCAGCCGCTGCTCGATCGCGGCTTCCAGGGCCGGCAACTGCCGCTGTGGATGGTGCCCGTCACCATCGTCGGCCTGTTCGCGGTGCGCGGGCTGGCCGGCTTCGTGGCGCAGTACGGGCTCGCCTGGGCGGCCAATCGCGGCATCCTGGCGCTGCGCACCGCGATGTTCCAGCGGCTGCTCGATGCCCACGCCAGCCTGTTTTCGCAGCACAGCGCCAGTGCGCTGACCAACACCGTGGTCTATGAGGTTCAGACGGGCGCCACGCAGCTCGTGCAGTCGCTGCAGACCCTGGTGCGCGACTCGCTCACCCTGCTGGCCCTGCTCGGCTACCTGATGTGGCTCAACTGGCAGCTCACGCTGTTCGTGGCGATCCTGTTTCCGGCGGTGGCCTGGGTCATGCGCACGCTCAGCCGGCGCCTGCACCGGCTCACCGTCGAAGGCCAGCGCGCCACCGACACGCTCGCCTATGTGGTCGAAGAAAACGTCCTGGCCTGGCGCATCGTGCGCCTGCACGGCGCACAGGGGCAGCAAGGCGAACGCTTCGACCGCAACAGCCTGCAGCTGCGCCGGCTGGCGCTGAAGTCGGTCGTGGCCCAGGCGTCGATGAACCCGATGACACAGATCCTCGCGGCCTGCGGCCTGTCGGCGGTCATCGTGGCCGCGCTCTGGCAAAGCGGTACGTCCGGCACCTCGGTGGGCAGTTTCGTGGCCTTCGTGACTGCGATGCTGATGCTGATGTCGCCGATCAAGCATCTGTCGGACGTGGCCGGCCCGATTACACGCGGCCTGGCGGCCCTGGAACGCGCGATCGGCCTGATCGAGGGTTCACCGCCCGAGCACGACGGACACTACCAGCCCGCCCGCGGCCATGCGCTGCAGGGGCCACTGGTGCTCGAGGGCGTGCAGGTGCAGTACCGGGCCGAGCAGGCCCCGGCCCTGGCAGGGATCGACCTGGTCGTGCCTCAGGGCGAGGTGGTCGCGCTGGTCGGCCCGTCGGGTGCCGGCAAGTCCACGCTGGTGCACCTGCTGCCGCGCTTTGTCGAACCCACGGGCGGACGCATCCTGCTCGATGGCCATGCGCTGACCGACTGGAACACCCTGGCGCTGCGCCGCCAGTTCGCGCTGGTCAGCCAGGACGTCGTGCTCTTCAATGACAGTGTTGCCGCCAATGTGGCACTGGGGGAAGCGGTCGACCCGGCACGGGTACGCGATGCGCTGCGCAGCGCCAACCTGCTGGAGTTTGTCGACAGCCTGCCGCAAGGCGTGGACACGCTGGTCGGGCACAACGGCAACCAGCTCTCGGGCGGTCAGCGCCAGCGGCTGGCGATCGCGCGGGCCATCTACAAGGACGCGCCCATCCTGATCCTCGACGAGGCCACGTCGGCGCTCGACTCCGAATCCGAACGGCTGGTGCAGGATGCGCTGGAGCATCTGATGCAAGGCCGCACCACGCTGGTGATCGCGCACCGGCTGTCCACGATCGAGCGGGCCGACCGCATCGTCGTGATGGATGGCGGTCGCATCACCGAACAAGGCACGCATGCCGAGCTGATCTCGGCCGGCGGGCTGTATGCGCGACTGCACGCCCTGCAGTTCAAGTCCTGAGGTTCCGGCCATGACCGCTCCTGCCATCAGCCGCTATCCCGTGCCCGCACTGGACAGCCTGCCCGACGACCTGAAGCAGCGCTTCCTCGAAGTGCAGGACAAGGCCGGGTTCATCCCCAACGTGTTTCTTGCGCTGGCGCACCGCCCCGACGAGTGCCGGGCCTTCCTGGCCTACCACGACGCGCTGATGCTGAAGGACTCCGGCCTGACCAAGGGCGAGCGCGAGATGATCGTCGTGGCCACCAGCGGCGCGAACAACTGCCTGTACTGCGTGGTGGCCCACGGCGCGATCCTGCGCATCTATGAAAAGCGTCCGCTGATCGCCGACCAGGTGGCCGTGAACCACCGCAAGGCCGACCTGAGCGAGCGGCAGCGGGTGATGCTGGACTTTGCGCTGAAGGTCTGCAAGGACTCGGCCAGCGTCACCGACCACGACCACCAGGCATTGCGCGACCAGGGCTTCAGCGACGAGGACATCTGGGACATCGGCGCGATCACGGCACTGTTCGGCCTGTCCAACCGCATGGCCAACCTGATCAACCTGCGCCCGAACGACGAGTTCTACCTGATGGGCCGGGTGCCGCGCAGCAAGTAGCGGCCGGCAGCGCCCCGCACAGCGTGCCGTCGTGCGCGCGACACGCGGGGCACCCGCACACACATCGGCACAGGGAGAACGCCGCGCATGCCCCAGGATACGACTCCATCGGTCAGCCCCCTCGACATGACGTCCGCCACCGGCAGCACGGAGCCGGTGCCACAGGTGCGCCTGCAGGTCAGCGCCGTGGCGCGGCTGAACTTCGCCGACTTCCAGAATGCCGTCCCGGCGCTGCTTGAGCTGGCCATCATCAACCCCACGGACGAGCCGGTCACCGGCCTGACGGTCAGCCTGAGCGCCGAGCCGGCTTTCGTGCGACCCCGGTCCTGGTCGCTCGACGCCGTCGGGCCGAACGAGACCTACCACCTCACACAACTCGACGTGCAGATCGACGGGGCGCTCATCTCGCGCCTGACCGAGGTCGAACCGGCCATCCTGAGCTTCGAGCTCCGGACGGCCGCACAGCCCGGCGTGGTGCTGGCGCGCCACGACACCCGGGTCGAACTGCTGGCCCGCAACCAGTGGGGCGGGATCGGTCACCTGCCCGAGATGGTCGCGGCGTTTGTCCAGCCCAATGACCCGGCGATCGACCGCCTGCTGAAGTCCGCCGCGCAGGCGCTGCAGCACAGCGGCAAGCCGGACGCGATCGACGGCTATGCGCAGGGCGCGCGCCGGGCCTGGGAGCTGGCGTCGGCCATCTGGACCGCCGTGGCCTCGCTCAGGCTGGCCTACACGCTGCCGCCGGCCAGCTTCGAACATGCCGGCCAGAAGGTCCGGGGCCCTGCCCAGGTGCTCGATGCCGGCATCGCGACCTGCCTGGACCTGGCCTTGCTGTTTGCTTCCTGCCTGGAGCAGGCCCACCTCAACCCCTTGCTGGTGTTCACCCGCGGCCATGCGTTTGTCGGGCTGTGGCTGCGCAACGAGGAGTTCTCCAATGCGGTGGTCGATGACGTCACCGCGCTGAGAAAGCGCGTGAAGCTGCAGGAACTGCTGGTGTTCGAGACCACCCTGGTGACGCAGGACCCGCCGGCCAGCTTCAGCCAGGCCATCGAGCAGGCCCAGCGCCAGCTCGAGCCGGACGTCGAAGACCGCTTCGAACTGGTCGTCGACGTGCGGCGTGCCCGCATGTCGCGGATCAAACCGCTGGCGCTGGGCCAGGCGCCGGCGGAACCCGCCACGGCGGCCGCGCCGTCAGCGGTGCCCTGGGCCGTGGAGGACGCCCCAGCCCTGTCGGACATGGCGGCCTCGGACGTCCCGACCGCCGAGCTCGACCCGCGCGACCGGCTGGCCCGCTGGCAACGCCGGCTGCTGGACCTCTCGCTGCGCAATGCCTTGCTGAACTTCAAGGCCGGCAAGAAGGCGCTGGCCCTGGAGGCCGCAGCCCCCGCGCTTGAGGACGCGCTGGTGCAGGGCCAGTCGCTGCGGCTGCTGCCCGACCCGGAGCTGATGCAGGGCCGCGACCCTCGCAGCCAGCCGCTGCACGAGGCGCGCAGCCTCGAAGACCTGCGCCGTGCCCACGCGGCCGAGGCGCTGTCGCGCCGGGAGATCTTCATCCGGCTCGAGACCCAGGAACTCGAGACACGCCTGGTCGAGCTGTTCCGCGGCGCGCGCAATGCCATGCAGGAGGGGGGCTCGAACACGCTGTATGTCGCGCTCGGCTTCCTGGTGTGGACGCGGCGCGACCGGCCCGATGCCCGCTTCAGGGCGCCGCTGATCCTGTTGCCCGTCACACTCAATCGCAAGAGTGCACGATCCGGCTTCACGCTGGTGGCACACGAGGACGAACCGCTGTTCAATCCGACCCTCGTCGAGATGCTGCGCCAGGACTTCCAGCTCGACCTCGGCGTGGCGGCCGGCAGCCTGCCCCGCGACGACACCGGGCTGGACATCCAGGGCATCTGGACCCGGGTGCGTGCCGCGATCAAGGACGTTCGCGGCTGGGAAGTCAGCGAGGATGTCGTGCTCTCGATGTTCTCGTTCGCCAAGTACCTGATGTGGAAGGACCTGGCCGAGCGTACCGATGCACTGCGCAAGTCGCCGGTGGTGGCCCACCTGATCGACACCCCGCGCGAGCCCTACGCCTCGCCCGTGCCCTTCCCCGAGGCCACCCGCCTCGACCTCGACTACCCGCCGCAGCAGGTGTTCAGCCCGCTGCCGGCGGACTCATCGCAGTTGTCCGCCGTCATGGCCGCCGCCCGGGGCAAGGACTTCGTGCTGATCGGCCCACCTGGCACGGGCAAGAGCCAGACCATCGCCAACCTCATCGCCCAGTGCCTGGCCGAAGGGCGGCGCGTGCTTTTTGTCGCCGAAAAGATCGCCGCGCTCGATGTGGTGTACCGCCGCCTGCGCGAGGTGGGGCTGGGCGAGTTCTGCCTGGCGCTGCATTCCAACCGCACACGCAAGCTGGATGTGCTCGCTCAGCTGCAGAAGGCCTGGGAAGCCCGGGGCGAGGTCGATGCTGCCGCGTGGGAGGCCAAGGCCCAGCAACTCCAGCGTGTGCGAGAGCAGCTGTCCGCCTACGTCGAGCGCCTGCACCGCCGGCACCGCAATGGCTGGAGCATCCATCAGGCGCTGGGGCGGGTGGTGAGTGGCAGCGCGGTGCCTCAGATCGTCCTCGCCTGGCCCGCCGCCGACACACACGACGACACCGACCTGGCCGCGCTGCGCGACCTGGCCGGGCGGCTGCAGGTCAACGCCATGGCGGTCGGAGCCGATCAGCTCGGAGCCGGGCCGCTGTCACCGGTGCATGCCACCGACTGGTCGGCGCGCTGGCAGATCGAGATGCAGCACGCCGCCCAGACGCTGCAGGACGCGGCAGTCGCGTTCGACGATGCCGCCGATGGCCTCGGCACCAAGCTGGGCCTGCCCTGGCCCGAGCGCGACGGCGCGACCCGGCGGGCCCTGGCCCTGTTGGCCAGCACGCTGCCCGACGCGGCGGCCGCTGACTGGAGCTTTTGCGCACGCCCCGATGCCGGATCCATCATCACCGCCCTCGGTACGGCCCAGGCACGGCTGCTGCAGCACCGGCAGATGTCGGCCAGCCTGCCCCCCGCCTGGCGGGCCGAGCTGCAGGCCCGGCTGACGCACGGGCTGGAGCTGCTGGAACAACGCCACCGCCTGCATGCCGAACTCGGCACGCCCTGGCCGGGCGCGGTGACGGAAGACATGGAACGTGGCGTGGACTGCCTTTCGCAGATCGCCGCGCTTCGCGCTGGCCTGTCGGTGCGATACGGCGCCGATGTGGCCCAGCTGCCGGTGGTGCAGCTCCAGCGCGACTGGGCCCGGGCCGAGCGGGCCTTCTGGCCGATGTCCTGGCTGGGCCGGCGCAAGGTCCGGCGTGCGCTGGACGCCGCCATCGAAGGCACGGACGAGCCCCGTGTGGCCGAAGATCTGTCGGCCCTGGTGCGCATCAAGGGCCTGCGCGACGAGCTGGAGTCGATCCACCCCGGCGCGGCGGTCGAAGGTCTGTGGGCCGGCGAACGCACCCGCATCGACCACGCCCGTGCAGCCTTGAAGGCCAACGCCGCCTTGCTGGCCGCACGGCTCGGACAGCCGTTTTCGCTGGAAGGGCTGACGCCCGCGCTCGAAGGCCTGTGTGGCGAGCGCTGGGCGCGCGAGGTTCAACGCCTGCAGGCCCTGCAGGCACTCGACGCCCAGCTCGACGCGCTGGCCGGGCTGGCCGAGCCGAGCCTCGGGCTCTGGCGTGGCCGCGACACCGACATCGCGATCCTGCGCGCCGCCCTGGCCTTCGAGCGTGAGCGCGAGGCAGTGCCGCAGCGCGGCGCGCTGACATCGGCCCACGCCGAGGTGGCCGCCGGCCGCTGCGGCAGCGAGCTGCAGCAGCGCCATGCCGCCCTGACCGGCCGCGCGGCCGTCGAGGCGCAGCTGCAGGCCTTCGAGAACCTCACCACCCTGTGCCCCGGTGTCTGGCAGGGCCTGGACAGCGACCCCGACCACATCGCCCGCGCTCTGGCCTTTGGCACCACGTTGCGGGCCGTGCTGCCCACACTGGCACCCTCGGCCGATGACGCGGACCGCGCGGGCCAGGCCTTGCATGACCTGCTCGCGCATCGCCGCGCCGAGCTGGCCGCCGATGGCCCGGTCGCGCTGGCCTGCCGCACGCTGCTTCAGCGCCAGGAGGCACTGCAGACGGCGCTGCAGGGCTTCAGCCACGCAGCTGCCCAGCCCGAGCCGGTCGGCTTGGCGTTGACAGAACAGAGCACCGCGATGCTGGCCGTCACTGCCAAAGATGTTGTCGCCCATGTGCAGGGCCTGCACGCCTGGTGCGCCTGGCGCCGGGTGCGGGCCGAGGCGAGTGATGTGGGGCTGGCGCCACTGATCGATGCCGTCGAAAGCGGTGGCCTGGCTGCCGACGGGTTGCCCACGGCCTTCGAAGTGAACTACGCGCGCTGGTGGTCGGCACAGGCACTCGATGCCGACGAGGTGCTCAAGCGGTTCGTCTCGGCCGAACATGAGCGGCGCATCCAGGCGTTCCGCGCACTGGACGACGAATTCACCGACATCACGCGGCAATGGATCCGCGCCCGCCTGTGCGCGAACCTGCCTGCGGCCGACGGCGTGCAGCGCAACAGCGAATGGGGTGTGCTCAAGCGCGAGATCACCAAGAAACGCATGCACCTGCCGCTGCGGCAGTTGCTGCAGGAGATCCCGTCCGTCGTACTCACGCTGGCGCCCTGCCTGCTGATGAGCCCGCTGTCGATCGCACAGTACCTGTCGGCCGGCGCGAGCAACTTCGACCTGGTCGTGTTCGACGAGGCCTCGCAGATCCCGGTGTGCGACGCCATCGGCGCGATGGCCCGCGGCCGGCAGGTGGTGATGGTCGGCGACCCGAAGCAGTTGCCGCCGACCAACTTCTTCTCACGCGGCGAGAACAGCGACACCGACAACGACGATGAGGTCGTCGAGGGCGATCTGGAAAGCATCCTCGATGAATGCCTGGGCGCCAGCCTGCCCACGCGCCACCTCGCCTGGCACTACCGCTCGCGCCATGAAAGCCTGATCGCCTTCAGCAACCATCGCTACTACGCTGGCGGTCTGGTGACGTTTCCGTCGCCGGTCACCGACGATCGTGCCGTCAGCTTCCACTACGTGGATGGCCGCTACGAGAAGGGTGGCGCCCGCGTCAACCGGCCGGAAGCGCAGGCCCTGGTGGCCGACCTCGTGGCGCGCCTGCAATCCCCCGGCTTCCGGGCGTCGGGCACCACGATCGGTGTGGTGACCTTCAATGCCGAGCAGCAGAGCCTGATCGAAGACCTGCTCGACGAAGCGCGCCGAGCCGACCCCGAGCTTGAACCGTACTTCGCTGAAAGTGAACTCGAGCCGGTGTTCGTGAAGAACCTGGAAAGCGTCCAGGGTGACGAGCGGGACATCATGTACTTCTCGATCACCTACGGGCCGGACACCGCTGGAGCCGTCTCGATGAACTTCGGCCCCCTGAACCGCGATGGTGGTGAACGCCGGCTCAACGTGGCCGTCACGCGCGCCCGCCAGGCCTTGCGGGTGTTCTCCAGCCTGCGCGGCGAACAGATGGACCTGTCTCGCACCCAGGCCGCCGGCGTGCGTGACCTCAAGCACTTCCTGGAGTTTGCCGAGCGTGGCCCGCGCGCGCTGGCCGAGGCGCACCGCGGCAGCCAGGGCGGCGCGGCCGGCCCCTTCGAGGCGACCGTGGCCGAGGCGCTCGCCCGCAAAGGCTGGCAGGTGCACACCCAGGTCGGTGCGTCCTCGTTCCGCGTCGACCTGGCCGTCGTGCACCCCGACTTCACCGGGCGATACCTCGCAGGCGTGGAATGTGACGGGGCCACCTATCACCGTGCAGCCACGGCGCGCGACCGCGACAAGCTGCGCGAACAGGTGCTGCGCGGCCTGGGCTGGGACGTCGTGCGCGTCTGGTCGACCGACTGGTGGCTCGACCCGACCGGCACGCTGGAGCGGCTGCACGGGCGGCTCGAAGCCCTGCTTGCGAACGATCGGGCACAACGGCAGACGCCACCGGACACCTTGCCCGGCTGAGAGCCGCGCAGACGCAGCCGGGACGCGGTGGCGCGCGGCCTGGCTTGGCATTTCCCTCGCACCACCGCGCCCTGGGCGGGTCTGCCCCCGGGGCCCGCGCGGCGGCTGCCTCAGGTCAGCGGCGCCCCATGCGGCGATGTGAGGCGGCAATCCGGCCCTTTTCAGCCGTCGGTAACGTCAGGCAAGCCTGACACTCGCATGCGTGAAGCTCACGCTCAAACTCAAGATCACCCTGCTCGCAACCGCGATGATCGTGGTGCTGTTGGGCGTGGTGGGTTTTGCGCAGGACCAGCGGCTCGGCCGCGACTTCCGCACCGTGCTGCTGCTGCAACAGGACGCGCTGGCCCAGGCCATGGCCGACAACCTGTCGGACAAGCTCGCCTACCACCTGAACGTGCTGGAGCACTCGGCCAGCCTGATCGATCAGAGCATTCTTACGGATCCGGCGGCACGCCAGGCATTCCTGAATCACCGCTCGGCCGCTCGCGGGCTGTTTGACGGCGTGGCCATCGTGAGCCTGGATGGCAACGTGCTGGCGAACGAGCCGCCCTTGCCCGCCGGCACGCGGCTGAACATTGCCGACCGGGCGTACTTTCAGCATGTCGTCACCACGGGGCGGACCACCGTCTCCGCACCGGTGCTGGGCCGGACCACGGGTACGGCCGTCGTGGTCTTCAGCGTACCGGTCCGCGACGCCGCGGGCCGCATGATCGCCGTGGCCAGCGCAGGACTGAACCTGCAGCGGTCGAACATGCTCGGGCAGCTGGCCATGACACCCGTGGGCCGGACCGGCCACTTCGAGGTGGTCACCCTCGGCCCGCAGCCGGTCTACATGGTGCATCCCGATCCGGCCAGGTTGCTGCAGCCTGCCGCCCTGCCGGCCGCCCATGCCACGGACCTGGTCACCCGCAAGGCCATCGCCGGGGCCGACTGGGAATTGCGCGTGGTGCTGCCGGCCTGGGAGGCCGACGCGCCGGTGCGCGAGGGCCAGCGTCAGCTGGTCACCGACCTTGCGCTGCTGGGCGCCGCGGCGGCGGTGCTCACCTGGCTGCTCATGTACCGGCTGCTGCGGCCGCTGTCGTCCCTGCATGACGCGATCCAGCTGCTGCGCCGCAGACCGGGCGTCGACGTGCAGTTGCCCACCCATCTGCAGGACGAACAAGGCGCACTGGCCCGGGAGTTCGACGGGCTGATGCGCGAGCTGCGCAGCCAGCAGCAGGAGCTGTCGGTGGTCAGCCAGGCCTCCCCTGTGGGCATGTTCCGCACCGATGCGCAAGGTCACATTGTCTATGCCAACGCGGCCTACCTGCGCATCCACGGCCTGGCAGCGCACGAGATCTCGCGCGGCTGGCTGGCCCTGGTCCCCGAGGCGCAACGGGAAGCCGCGTGGGCGGGCTGGCAGGACGTCGTGCGCACGCAGCGCGAATTCAGGGTCGTACGACGGGTGCAAAGCCGCGAGGGTCGGGTGCAGGTGCTGTCGGTGCACAGCGCGGCGATCGACCAGGGCGAAGCGCGGTCGCCTTCAGGCGCCGCCGGCTGGGGCCATGTCGGCACGGTGACCGACATCACCGAACTGGTGGCAGCCCAGAAGGCGCTGCAGATGTTGACGGCGATCTTCGACGCCACGACCGATCTGGTCGTCCAGACCGACGCCCGCGGACAGGTGAGCTACATGAACCCGGCCGTGCGCAAGCTGCTCGGCTTCACGCCGGATGAATCCGTCACCGGACATCATTTCACCGAGTTCAACACCCCGCAGACCAACGAGCGTTACCGCACGGAAATCCTGCCGGCCGTGAAAGCACACAACGTCTGGGTCGGCGAAACCACCGTGCTCGGATCGCACGGGCGGGTGCTGCCGGTCAGTCACATGGTCATCGCCCACCGCGGCCGTGACGGCCACATCGAACATTTCTCGGCGATCATGCGCGACATCACGCAGCAGCGTGCCGACAGCGATGAAGCCCGGCGCCAGACTGCCACGCTGCAGTCGATCTCGGACGCGATCCCGTCGGTCGTGGCCGTGGTCGGCGCCGATGGCCACTACCGGTACGTCAACCGCGCCTTCGAGCGCTGGATCGGACGACCACGCGCCCAGATCGTCGGGCACAGCGTCCAGGACGTGCTCGGCCCCGACGAATATCGGCGCAGCCTGCCCGCACTTGAACGCGTACGCCAGGGCGAGACCGTGCGCTTCGAGAAGGCCTATTCAGGTGAAGCAGGCACCCACCACCTCGCGATCAGCTACATCCCGCTCTTCACGGCCGATGGCCAGGTGGACGGGTTTGTCGGCGTGGCCCACGACATCACCAGCCATCGCGTCGAGGCCGGGCGGCTGCTGGCCATGGCCCAGACCGACCCACTGACCGGGCTGTTGAATCGCACCGGGTTCGAATGGTTCATCGAGCGCGAAATCATCGCAGGCGGCGGGCCCAACCTGGCCCTGCTGTACTTCGACCTCGATCATTTCAAGCAGATCAACGACCGACACGGCCACCCCGCGGGTGATGCCCTGCTGCGTCAGTTCGGGCAGCGGCTGCGCACCCTGGTGCGGCCATCGGATGCGGTGGTCCGCCTGGGCGGCGACGAATTCGCGATCGTGCTGACCGACATGCGCGAGATGGATCACGTGCTCAGCGTGGCCGCGAAGGTCGTTCAGTCAGCCGCTGAAGCCTTCGAGTTCAACGGCGCGCCATTGCGCGTGGGCGCCAGCGTCGGCGTCGCGCTGGGCGTGCATGCCGGCACGGGTGTCTCCGACCTGGTGGCTCGCGCAGATCGGGCACTCTACCGCGCCAAGCAGGCCGGCCGCGGCCGCGTGATGGCCGAGCCAGCGCTGTCCTCGGATGAGTCGTGCGAGGTGGTCGGGTGAGGCCACCGCCGGCCCGACCGGAATCGCCCCCTGCCCAGAGGATGGGTCGCGGGGCACCGGGGGCGCGTCAGAGCAGCACGATGTCGTACTGCTCCGGCGACAGCGTCGGTTCGGTCTGCAATGAGATCGGTTTGCCGACGAAGTCGGACAGGCCGGCCAGGTGCTGGCTTTCCTCGTCGAGCAGCATCTCGACGACAGCGGCGCTGGCGATGACCCGGAATTCCTTCGGGTTGAACTGCCGGGCCTCGCGCAGGATCTCGCGCAGGATGTCGTAGCACACGCTGCGGGGTGTCTTGACCGAGCCCTTGCCCTGGCAGGTCGGGCAGGGTTCGCACAGCATGTGGGCCAGCGATTCGCGCGTGCGCTTGCGGGTCATCTCGACCAGGCCGAGCTGGGTGAAGCCGCTGACGGTCATCTTCACGCGGTCTTTCGCAAGCTGCTTGCGCAGCTCGATCAGCACGGCGTCCTGATGGTCCTCTCGCATCATGTCGATGAAGTCGATGATGATGATGCCGCCCAGATTGCGCAGCCGCAGCTGGCGCGCGATCGCCTGGGCCGCCTCGAGGTTGGTCTTGAAGATGGTGTCGTCGAAGTTGCGGGCACCGACGTAGCCGCCGGTATTGACGTCGATCGTGGTCAGGGCCTCGGTCTGATCGATGATCAGGTAACCGCCTGACTTCAGGTCGACCCGCCGGGCCAGGGCCTTTTCGATCTCCTGGTCGACGTTGAACAGGTCGAAGATCGGCCGTTCGCCGCGATAGTGCTCAAGCTTGTTGACCGAACCTGGTGAGTACTCGCGCCCGAAGGCCTGCAGGGCGTCGAACTGCATGCGTGAGTCGATGCGGATCGCGTGCGTGTCGTCGCTGGCCAGATCGCGCAGCACGCGCTGGGCCAGGTTCAGGTCTTCGTGCAGCAGGGACCCCGGCGGTGTCTTGAAGCTGCGCTCGCGGATGGCCTGCCAGGTCTTGCGCAGGTAGGCGATGTCCGCGGCCAGCTCGTCGTCGGTGGCGTCCTCGGCATTCGTGCGCAGGATGAAGCCGCCGGTGCTGCTGCCGTCTTCGGGCTTGCCCACCAGGGCGGCCATGCGAGTGCGCAGCTGGTCGCGCAGTTCGGCCGAGCCGATCTTCTGGGAGATGCCGATGTGATCGTCCTGCGGCAGGAACACCAGCAGACGGCCCGCAATGCTGATCTGGGTGGACAGGCGTGCGCCCTTGGTGCCGATCGGGTCCTTGATGACCTGGACCGTCAGGGCCTGGCCTTCGAATACCAGTCGCTCGATCGGAGTCTGGGCGGAGGAGCCATGACCGTTGTCGCCGGCATAGGTGCTGCGCTGCCAGACGTCGGCCACATGCAGGAAGGCGGCACGCTCCAGGCCGATGTCGATGAAGGCCGACTGCATGCCCGGCAGCACCCGGGCCACCTTGCCGGTGTAGATGTTGCCGACCAGCCCGCGTTCGAGCGTTCGCTCCACATGCAGTTCCTGGACGGCGCCGTTCTCGACGATCGCAACGCGCGTTTCCTGGGGCGCCCAGTTGATGAGGATGTCTTGCATGATCTCGCGGAGTTGTCGTGGGCCCCACCCTGCTGCGGCCGCCGGCCGCGCCGGAATCAGAACCGCACGCCGAATCGCTGCAGCAGCAAGGCTGTCTCGTACAGGGGCAAACCCATGATACCGGAGTAGCTTCCGCTGATGCGTTCGATCCAGGCCGCGGCCTGGCTCTGGATCGCATAGGCGCCGGCCTTGCCCATGGGTTCGCCGGACGCCACGTAGCGCTCGATCTGTGCCATCGACAACAGGGCGAATCGCACCCGCGACACATTGACCTGCAGTTCGGTGCGGCGCGCGGTGCCCACGGCCACCGCCGTGATCACGCGGTGCTCGTTGCCCGACAGCTCGGCCAGCATGGCGCGCGCCTGGTCGGCATCGGCCGGCTTGCCCATGATCTGGCGACCCAAGGCCACCGTGGTGTCCGAGCACAGGATGGGCGCCGCCGGCAGGCCCCGCTTGCGCCAGCGCACGCGTGCCGCGGCGAGCTTGGCCTGGGTCACACGCTCGACGTAGGCGGTCGGCGACTCGCCGGGGTGCACGGCCTCCAGTGACTCGGCGTCTTCGGTGTCGTCGGGCAGCAGCAGCTCGTGCCTGACACCGATCTGGTCGAGCAGCTGGCGCCGCCGCGGACTCTGCGACGCAAGGTAGATGAACTCGTGAGAGTGAGAGTGGGCACTCATGAGAGGGTGGTTCCTGCTGGGGGCGCGACAGGCCCTGTGGTCGAAGAGGCTGGCGAGCCGCGTGCGACCTTACTCGCGATGATACGGATGGCCCACCATGACCGACCAGGCCCGGTACAGCTGTTCGGCCAGCAGCACCCGCACGAAGGCATGCGGCAGGGTCATGTCGGACAGCCGGATGCGCTCGTCGGCCGCTTCGCGCAGAGCGGGATCGAGCCCGTCCGGACCACCGATGACCAGGCACACATCGCGCCCGTCGTGCATCCAGGCCTTCAGTCGCCCGGCCAGGGCCACGGTGGTCAAGCGATCACCGCGCTCGTCCAGCACGACCACGCGCGACCCTTTGGGCACCGCCGCCTCGATGCGCTGGCGCTCGGCGGCCATCAGGGTTTCGACCGTGCGGGAGCCGCGTGGCTCGGTCTTGACGGCCTTGAGCTCCAGGCGCAGCTCGGGCGGGAAGCGCTTGGCATAGTCGTCGTAGGCGGTATCGGCCCACGACGGCATGCGCTGGCCGACCGCCACGATGGCCAGTTTCATCGCGTCTTGCGTGCGGAGGTCTTGGTGGCAGGGGCCTTGGCGGCCGGTGACCGCGGTGCGGCAGCCTTGGCGGCAGGCTTCGCAGCAGCGGGTTTGGCCGCGGTTGTCTTGCGCGCAACGGGTTTGGCCGGCGCATTGACCACCACCGTCTTGCTGACCGGCGCGCGAGCCGAAACCTTGCGGCCCGTTGCCGTGCCCGAGGTCTTGGCTGCCGTCTTGCGGGCGGGCGACTTGGCTGCCGCCGTGCGCGAGGGCGCGGCCGGCTGCTTTGCCGTCGCCTTCTTCGCCGCTGCCTTCTTTGCAGGAGCCTTCTTGCCGTCTTCCTTCGTGGCGGGGTCCGGGTTGGCCGGCTTGGCCGAGCGCGTCTTGGCGGACGCCGCGGCCTCGCCATGGCCCGAAGCCTTGGGCAGGGACTTGGCCGCGCCGATCTTCATCTTGACCGGCTTTTCACCCCAGATCTCTTCGAGGTGGTAGTACTGGCGGATGGTGGGCTGCATGATGTGGGCGACGGCCGCGCCGCAGTCCACGATGATCCACTCGCCGTTTTCCTCGCCTTCGGTGCGCATCACCTGGAAGCCCTGCTTCCTCACCTCGTCGCGCACACTGGCCGCAAGGGCCTTGGTCTGGCGGTTCGAAGTGCCCGACGCCACGATCACGCGCTCGAAAAGCGGCGACAGGTGTTCGGTATTGAAGATGACGATGTCTTGCGCCTTGACGTCTTCGAGACCGTCGACGATGGCGCGCTGCAGTTTTCGGATGTCCATTCAGCTCCGGGGCGGGTTAAGGTCACCGGCGTACAGCCGGTGCTGGTCAATATAGCGTGCGACTGCCTCCGGCACTAGGGCAGGAACCAGATCGGCGGCCGCGCCCCCTTGGGCCAGGTGAGCGCGGATCGCGGTGGATGAAATGTCCATGCGGGGCATCGGGAGCATCACGGCCCGATGCGGCACGGCCGCCAGTTCGGGCGGGGCCTGCAAGGTGCTGCCGCCGCGCGCTGCCACCGCCAGGGTGACCCGCTCGAGCAGCTCGCGCCATGCGCGCCAGGTGTGCAGCCGGTTGTACTGGTCCTGGCCGATCACCAGGAACACCTGCGCATCGGCCAGGCTGTCCTGGAGTTCGCGCACGGTGTCGATGGTGTAGCTCGGCCCGTCACGGTCGACCTCGGTGGTGTTCAGCACGAAGCGGTCTTCACCATCGATGGCCAGACCCACCATCGCAGCCCGATCGAGGGCATCGGCCAGGCGACGTGCGCCCGGCCCGGACGCCTTCTGCCACGGCCGGCCCGCCGGGATCCAGTGCAGCTCGTCCAGCTTGAGCGTCACGAGCGCACACCGGGCCAGCGCCAGGTGCGCATTATGAACGGGATCGAAACTGCCCCCGTACAGGCCGATGCGCATGAGCGGCAATCCTCGGGCGATGTGGCGTCAGGCCTCGGCGGGCGCGCCGGGCTCGGTCCAGCGGCGCGGACGCAGGAAGTCCTGGTACAGCCGGGCCTCGGGTGTCCCCTGCGCCGGATGCCAGTCATAGCGCCAGCGCACCACCGGCGGCATCGACATCAGGATCGATTCGGTCCGCCCGCCAGACTGCAGGCCGAACAGGGTGCCGCGGTCCCAGACGAGGTTGAACTCGACATAGCGGCCACGCCGGTAGGCCTGGAAGTCGCGTTCGGCCTCGGTGTAGGGCTGGTCGCGCCGGCGCTCGACGATGGGCAGGTAGGCGCCCAGGAAGGCGTCGCCCACGCTGCGCGTCATGGCAAACCCGAAGTCTGCATCGCCCTCGTTGAAGTCGTCATAGAAGATGCCGCCCACGCCGCGCGGCTCCTGGCGGTGCTTCAGATAGAAGTACTCGTCGCACCAGCGCTTGAAGCGGGGGTATTTGTCGCTGCCGAACGGCGCCAGGGCTGCTTCGCAACTGCGGTGGAAATGCACCGCGTCGTCCTCGACGCCGTAGTAGGGCGTGAGGTCCATGCCGCCGCCGAACCAGGTGACCGGCTCGCGCCCGGGCGGCAGCGCGGCCAGCATGCGCACGTTCATGTGCACGGTCGGCACATGGGGATTGCGCGGGTGCAGCACCAGCGACACGCCCATGGCCTCGAACGGCGCGCCGGCCAGCTCCGGCCGGTGCTGCGTCGCCGACGGTGGCAGCTGGGGCCCCTTGACGTGCGAGAAGTTGCAGCCGCCCCGCTCGAAGAGCCCGCCCTCTTCGACCAGGCGCGACACGCCGTCGCCCTGCAGTCGCTCGCCGGGCGCGCGTGTCCAGGCGTCGCGCACGAAGGGCTGCCCGTCGGCTGCCTCGAGTGCAGAGATGATGCGGTCCTGCAGGCCCAGCAGGTAGGTACGAACGTCCTGGGTGTCCATGGGGTTCAGTCGATGCGCAGAGCGAGTCGGAGCCGGTTCATCGCTTGATCGCCCGATGGCCGATGTCGTTGCGGAACTGCATGCCGTCGAAGTGCACGCCCTGCAGCACCTGGTAGGCGCGCTGCTGCGCCGTACGCACCGAATCGCCCAGTGCCGTCACGCACAGCACCCGCCCGCCGGTCACGCTGGTGCGGCCGTCCTGGGTGGTGGTGCCGGCGTGGAAGACCATCGCGTCGGCCTGCTCGGGCGGCAGTCCGGTCACGACGTCGCCCTTGCGCGGCTGCAGCGGGTAGCCTGCGGCCGCCATCACGACACCCAGCGCCACCCGGCGGTCCCATTGCAGCTCGATGCGGTCGAGCGTGCCGTCGGTCGCGGCCAGCAGCACGTCCAGCAGGTCGGTCTTCAGACGCATCATGATCGGCTGGGTTTCGGGGTCGCCCATGCGGCAGTTGAACTCGAGCGTCTTGGGCACGCCCTGTTCGTCGATCATCAGCCCGGCGTACAGGAAGCCGGTGAACGGAATGCCGTCACGCGCCATGCCGGCAACGGTCGGCAGGATGATCTCCTGCATCGCCTTGGCATGCACGTTGGGTGTGACCACCGGCGCAGGCGAGTACGCTCCCATGCCACCGGTGTTGGGCCCGAGGTCACCGTCAAGCAGCCGCTTGTGGTCCTGGCTGGTGGCCAGCGCCACGACGTTCTTGCCGTCGCACATGACGATGAAGCTGGCTTCCTCGCCGCGCAGGAACTCCTCGATCACCACTCGCGCGCCGCCGGCGTTGTGCTGCACGCCGAGCTTGTTGTCGAGCAGCATCCAGTCGACGGCCTCGTGCGCTTCTTCGAGCGTGGTGGCCACCACCACACCCTTGCCGGCCGCCAGGCCATCGGCCTTGATGACGATCGGTGCGCCCATGGCATCGACGTAGGCATGGGCTGCCGCCGCGTCGGTGAAGGTTTCGTAGGCCGCGGTGGGAATGCGGTGGCGGCGCATGAAGTCCTTGGCGAACGCCTTGGAGCTTTCAAGCTGGGCCGCCGCCTGCGTGGGGCCGAAGATGCGCAACCCGCGCGCGCGGAAGACGTCGACCACGCCGGCCGCAAGCGGCCCTTCCGGCCCCACGACGGTGACACCGATCTTCTCGGCCTGGGCGAAGTCGGCGAGTTCGGCCGGCGAGCTCAGGTCAACGTTACGCAGCCGGGAGTCCAGTGCCGTGCCGCCGTTGCCAGGCGCCACGAACACCGTCTGGACCTTGGGCGACTGGGCCAGTTTCCAGGCCAGCGCGTGTTCGCGCCCGCCCGATCCGATGACAAGGACCTTCATTCGTTGATCACCGCGTTGTGATAGACCTCCTGGACGTCGTCCAGGTCCTCGAGGACGTCCAGGATCTTCTGCATGCGCACGGCATCGTCGCCGGACAACTCGACCGTGTTCTCGGCCCGCATGGTGACCTCGGCCACCTCGGGCTTCAGACCGGCGGACTCCAGGGCCTCCTTGACGGCCTCGAAGTCGCCCGGCGCACACACGACCTCGATCGCGCCGTCGTCGTCAGTGATCACGTCCTCGGCGCCGGCTTCCAGCGCCACCTCCATGACCTTGTCTTCACTGGTGCCCGGGGCGAACACGAACTGCCCGCAGTGCTTGAACTGGAAGGCCACCGAGCCGTCGGTGCCCAGGTTGCCGCCATGCTTGCTGAACGCATGCCGGACCTCGGCCACGGTGCGCACCCGGTTGTCGGTCATCGTGTCGACGATGATCGCAGCCCCCCCGATGCCATAGCCCTCATAGCGGATTTCCTCGTAGCTCACGCCTTCGAGGTTGCCGGTGGCCTTGTCGATGTTGCGCTTGACGGTGTCGGCCGGCATGTTGGCCGCCTTGGCCTTGTCCACGGCCAGCCGCAGCCGCGGATTGGCGGAAAGGTCACCCCCTCCCTGGCGGGCGGCAACCATGATTTCCCGGATCACACGCGTCCAGACCTTGCCGCGCTTCTCGTCCTGGCGGCCTTTGCGATGTTGGATGTTGGCCCATTTGGAATGTCCGGCCATGGTCAGAAAGCTCCTGGAGTGTGCGTCGCCGCGCCCCGGCGGCAAGTGGTGGAACCGGCCGCGGGATGTGCCTGATTCTTGGATAGACTGCAATTTTACCGCTCCGACCCGAGGGACCCATGGCCGACCCCATCCTTGTTGCCAGGCACGGTGAGACCGAGTGCCATCTGTTGCCGGCGCTGGCGAATCGCCACGGCCTCATCACCGGCGCCACCGGCACCGGCAAGACGATCACCCTGCAGACGCTGGCCGAGAGCTTTTCGCGCATCGGCGTGCCGGTGTTCATGGCCGACGTGAAGGGTGACCTCACCGGCATCTCGCAGCAAGGCGCCTTGCCGGCCAAGGTGGCCCAGATCCTGAAGGACCGTGGCCTGACACCCCCCGAGCCCATGCGCTGCCCGACCACGCTGTGGGACGTCTTTGGCGAGCAGGGCCACCCGGTGCGGGCGACGGTCTCCGACATGGGCCCCTTGCTGCTGGGCCGCATGCTGGACCTGAACGAGATCCAGCAGGGGGTGTTGTCGCTCGTGTTCAAGATCGCCGACGACGACGGGCTGGCGCTGCTCGACCTGAAAGACCTGCGCGCCATGCTCCAGTACGTCGGCGAAAACGCGAAGGAATTCACGACCGAATACGGCAACATCAGCGCGGCCAGCGTGGGCGCAATCCAGCGCGGCCTGCTGCAGATCGAGGAACAGGGCGGCGACCGCTTCTTCGGCGAGCCGATGCTGGACATCGCCGACTTCATGCAGACCGACCGGGTCGACGGCCAGCCTCGCGGCGTGATCAACATCCTGGCGGCCGACAAGCTGATGAACGCGCCACGGCTGTACGCGACCTTCCTGCTGTGGATGCTGTCCGAACTGTTCGAGACCCTGCCCGAGGTGGGCGACCTCGACAAACCCAAGCTCGTGTTCTTCTTTGACGAGGCCCACCTGCTGTTCAACGATGCACCGAAGGCGCTGGTCGAGCGCATCGAACTGGTCGTGCGTCTGGTCCGCTCCAAGGGGGTCGGCGTGTATTTCGTCACGCAGAACCCGCTGGACGTGCCTGACACGGTGCTGGCCCAGCTCGGCAATCGCGTCCAGCATGCGCTGCGGGCCTTCACACCGCGCGACCAGAAAGCCGTCAAGAGTGCCGCGAGCACGATGCGCGCCAATCCGGGCCTGGACATCGAAGCGGCGATCACCGATCTGGCCGTCGGCGAGGCGCTGGTGAGCTTTCTCGACGAAAAGGGCCGCCCGAGCGTCACGCAGCGGGTGTTCGTGCTGCCGCCCGGCAGCCAGATCGGCCCGATCACGCCCGAGCAGCGCAGCGCCCTGGTGAAGACGTCCCTGGTGGCTGGCGTCTATGAAAAGACGGTCGACCGCGAATCGGCCTACGAGAAGCTGCGCGGCCGGGCCAATGAATCGGCGAATGCCGGTGAAAGCCTCGCACGGGAAGCCGAACAGGCGGCCGGCCAGCGCCCGGCAGGCCAGCCCTCCTCCCAGGGGTCGGGCATGTTCGGCGGCCTGGGTGACGTGCTGTTCGGCTCCACCGGGCCGCGCGGTGGCCGCCGCGAAGGGGTGGTCGATGCACTGGCGAAGTCGGCGGCCCGCTCGATCGGCAGCAGCGTCGGCCGCGAGATCATCCGCGGGGTGCTCGGCAGCCTGCTCGGTGGCGGCAAGCGGCGCTGAGGCTGGCACGCACCACGGCCCGATGCGCACCATCCACCTGCTCTGGGCACTGCTTGGCTGCCTGGCCCTGGCCGTCGCGGCGGTCCTGTCCGGCGCGCTGCAGGGCCGCATGCCCGAGGATCTGGGCGTGCGCGACGGGCGCCTCAAGCCGCCGTCGCTCACGCCCAACAGCGTGAGCAGCCAGGCGCGGCTGTATCCGCAGCACCCGATGCGCGAACAGGCGATGATCGCTCCGCTGCCGCTGCAAGGCGATCCGCAGGCCGCCTTCGACCGGCTGGCCGAGGCCATCGCGGCCACGCCGGGCGCGACCATCGTGCACCGCGAGCCGGGTTACCTCCATGTGACCTACACCACCCGCTGGCTGAGGTTCGTCGACGACGCCGAGTTCCTGCTCGCCGCCGATGAGGGCGTGATCCACGTGCGCTCGGCATCCCGGCTGGGGCGCAGCGACCTGGGCGTGAACCGGCAGCGTATCGAGGCGCTGCGCCAGCGGTTGCAGGGCAGCTGACCCACCGCAGCGGCGCCACGTGCCGGACCCGATCGGCTGCATTTCACGCCCGCCACCCGACGTTTCGCACCTTCGGCGCGGCGCTTCGTCCCGCCGCGCTGGGCAGCCTGCGGACAGCTCGGCACAGTGCGGCCATCGCCACCCCACCGCCTTCGACCATGTCACTCGCCAGCCTGTCGCCTGCCATCTCGTTCCACCTGATCGTGGCCACCTGCGCCATCGTGCTGGGTCCGTTCGCGCTGACGGCCCGCAAAGGGTCACGGCTGCATCGCGCCACCGGATATGCCTGGGTCACCCTGATGCTGGCCGCCGCCGTGAGCAGCCTGTTCATCCGCGACTACCGCCTGCCCAACATCGCCGGCTACACCCCGATCCACCTGCTCACCGTGATGACCTTTCTGGGCGTGGGCAGCGGCATCTGGCACATTGCGCACCGACGCATTGCCGCACATCGGCTGTCGATGTGGTCGGCCTATGTCGGCGGCTGTGTGCTGGCCGGCAGCTTTGCGCTGCTGCCCAATCGCTACCTGGGCCGCCTGGTCTGGCACCATTGGCTCGGTATCGTCTGAGCCCATGTCTTCGCAAACCCCCTTGCCCACCCTGCCGCCCCCGGCAATGCCGGAGCCCGTCGTGAGCCGGGCCGAAGCCTACGCCGCGCAGGCCCGCGTGCTGGCCGTGCGCGCCTCGATCGTGTTCGTCATCGGCAATGTGATCGCGCTGGGCATGTGGCTGGCTCACGGGTATCGCGATTTCGACCACCAGTGGGTCTATTCGCTGGCGATCTCACTGTCGACCTGGTGCCTGATCGACGGCGGGCGCGTGTGGCTCGTGCCCACACGCGCCCAGCGCTTTCCCACGGGCTGGCGGGCACCGGCGCTGGTGCTGGGCGGCATCATGCTGGGCTACCTTGCCGGCACCGCCGTGGGCGACTGGTACAGCGGCAACTCGACCTGGGAGCTGGCGCGCCAGTCCCCACGCGCACTGCTGGCGATCCTGGGCTTCACGGTGATGGCCGGCGTGAGCTTCAGCTACTACTACTATTCGCGCGGCCTGCTCGCCCACCATGTGGCCCAGGCGGAGGAAGCCCGGCGCCTGGCGGCGGAGACCCAGCTCAAGCTGCTCGAATCCCAGCTTGAACCCCACATGCTGTTCAACACCCTGGCCAACCTGCGCGTGCTGATCGCCCTGGATCCCCCGCGCGCACAGGCGATGCTCGATCGCCTGATCGCCTTCCTGCGGGCCACGCTGAGCGCGTCGCGCAGCATCCGGCATCCGCTGCATGCCGAGTTCTCGCGCACGGCCGACTACCTCGACCTCATGCAGGTGCGCATGGGCAACCGACTGCAATGCCACCTCGATCTGCCAGCCGATCTGGCCGACCTGCCGGTCCCCACGCTGCTGCTGCAACCCCTGGTCGAAAATGCCATCAAGCATGGCATCGAGCCCAGCCTGCAGGGAGGGCGCATCGATGTGACAGCCAGGCGTGAGGGGCGTGTGCTTGTGCTGCAGGTGCACGACACCGGCGTCGGCCTGGGAGCAAGCCCTGGCAGCCCGGCGGACGCCGCCGCCGGCGGTTTTGGCCTGACCCAGGTGCGCCAGCGACTCGCCACCCTGTATGGCGCAGGCGCGCAGCTCACGCTGGCCGCAGCCGAGTCCGGTCAGGGCACCGTGGCCACGCTGCAGATCCCGATCGAGACCTGACATGACCCACCCGCCCGCCACCGCACTCATCGCCGAAGACGAACCCCTGCTGGCCCAGGCCCTCCAGGCCGAGCTGGCCGCCCTGTGGCCTCAGCTGCGCATCGCAGCCTGCGTCGGCGATGGCGCAGCCGCTGTCGACGCCGCGCTGCGCCTGCGACCGGATGTGTGCTTTCTTGACATCCGCATGCCCGGTCAGTCCGGGCTGGAGGCCGCCCAGGCCCTCGCCGAGGACTGGCCGGACGACCATCCCTTCCCGCTGATCGTGTTCGTGACGGCCTATGACCAGTACGCGATGCAGGCCTTCGAGGCCCAGGCCATCGACTATGTGCTCAAGCCGGTCCAGACCGAGCGGCTGGCGCGCTGCTGCGCAAGAGTGGCGCAGATGCTGGCTGAGCGCCGCCGCACAGCGAGCGCCACGGACAGCCCGGACAGCGCGCTGGAGCGCACGCTTGCGCAGCTTCAGGGCCTGCTTCGCGCCGGCCCGGCCCAGCCGCCGGGCCCGGCGGACGCGCCGCTCACGGTGCTGCAGGCCAGCGTGGGCAACAGCATCCACATGGTGAACATCGACGAGGTGGTCTACTTCGAGGCAGCAGACAAGTACGTGCGGGTGCTGACTGCTCGGCATGAATACCTGTTGCGCACCGCGTTGCGCGAGATCCTGCCGCGGCTGGACCCCCGGCAGTTCTGGCAGGTCCACCGCAGCGTGGTGGTGCGCGCGGCAGCCATCGGTGTCGTCACCCGGGACGACACCGGCAAGCTCCACCTCAGCCTGCGCGACCGCCCTGAGCGGCTGCCCGTCAGCCGACTGTACGCGCACCTTTTCAAGGCGATGTAGCGTGCCGCACCGGCGCCGCGCACGCACACTGTGCATGGCGCCTGACGGACCGCTGAATCAGGCGAGGGAAAACCCGCAGATCCCGGGCTTGTCCGAACATCCTGTCACACAAGTGTCGGATAACCTTCGTTTGTGCGGCGGGGCGGGCGCGAATCCTGCTCCATCGCAGCATCGGCGCTCCTACAGTCCTGTCACGCCCAAACCCTGCTCTCGGAGAATCTCCATGTCCCGTCGTTTGCTCAAACTTGCCACCGGTCTGAGCGTTGCCCTGGCACTGGCCGGCCTGAGTGCCTGCTCCCCCATCCCCGACACCGTGAAGATCGGTGTGGCCCAGCCCATGTCCGGCCCGCTGGCTTCGCTGGGCAAGGACATGCTCAACGGCGTTCAACTCGCTGTGGACGACCTGAACCGGCAGGGCGTGAAGATCGACGGCAAGCTGGTCAAGCTCGAAGTCGTGTCCGCCGACGACAAGGCCGATGTCGAAGCCGGCAAACAGGCTGCGAAGCAGTTGATCGACCAGGGCGTGACCGCCGTCGTGGGCCACCTCAACTCGGGTGTCAGCATTGCAGCGGCCCCGCTCTATGCGGCCGAGAACATTCCGCAGCTGGCGATCTCGACCAAGCCCGAATACACCCAGGGCGGCCATGCCACGACCTTGCGCCTGGTCGCCAATGACGCCCTGCAGGCCAAGGCCATGGGCTCGTACGCGGCACGCACGCTCAACGGGCAGTCGTATGCGGTGATCGACGACAACACGCCGTACGGCAAGGGCCTGGCCGATAGCGCCGCCGAGCAGATCAAGCTGCTCAAGAAGGAGGTCACCGTTCGCAAGTCGCTGGACGACAAGACAACCGACTTCGCGGCGCTGATCCCTGAACTGCAATCCGCCAAGGTCGACGTGATCGTCACCACACTGGCCGACTTCCAGGTGCAGGCCCTGATCGACCTGCTGGCCAAGTCGGGCATGTCGCACATGCAGATCCTCGGTGGCGACACGATCAAGACCGACAAGCTGATCGCCAAGCCGCAGCCCATCAAGGGCGTGTTCGCCACCTCGCCGATCATCGAGGCGCGGGAGTTCGTGCAGGGCAAGGCCTTCCTGGAGAAGTTCCGCACGGCCTACAAGGGCGACCCGGTGTACGGGGCACACTATGCCTACGACGCGGTTTTCGTGCTGGTGTCGGCAATGCAGCGCGGCCGCACGACCGATGGCGAGAAGCTGACCGCCGAGCTCAAGCGCATCGACGCGCTCGCCCCGGTGACCAACTCGGTGCGGTTCAACCAGAACGGGGAGCAGTACTACGGGGTGATCAGCGTCTACAGCGCGCGCCCCGGTGTGTGGGATGCGCTGACCCGCTCGGACAACTGGTAAGTCCGGTGCACCCGCTGCACGCGGCGCCCCCGACGGGCGCCGGGTGGCATGCAGGGTGTTGCCCGGGAATCATTTCAGGCAGCGGGCGCCGTCGATGACGGCGCCCGCGCTGCTTTAAGGGGCCCGGCCGCATCAGGCGCCGGCCCGGGGCCATGGCGCTCAGTCGCGATCGCGACGATGGCCGTGCCAGTGACCATGACCGTGACGATGGCCGTTGCGGTCATAGTGGCGGTGCTTGTGGCGGCCATGCTTGTAGACCACCACCGGTGCCGGGTGCCCGTAGTAGACCGGGCGGGGGGCATACACCACGCGCGGCGGCGGCGAGTACACGACCGGCGGGTGATACACCACCGGCGCGGACGGATAGACCACCACCGGTGCCGGGGGATACGCCACCACGTGCCGGCCGTTGGACACCGTGGTGCTCACGTTGGGCGTGTTGATCCCGATGGACCAGTACACCTTGTCGGCATGGGCCGGTGCGGCAGCCAGGCTGGCCAGACCCAGCGCGAGGGTGGCAAAGATGCCTCGTCGGTTCATTGCTTTCTCCTTGCAGACCCGTGATGTGGGGCCGTGCCGGATTAACGCATCGTGTCGGCGATCGGTGGGCAGCTTTATCGATTCTTTACCTTGTTACGAGGCGCTACCGGCTTGTCATGCCGAGGTGACGTCGGGCTGAGGCCAGGCGTGTGAGCAACCGCTCACAAGGAAACGCCGGGCCGCCCCAAGTTTCCTTGACCCCCGTGGGGGGCGGGCTGGGCGCAGCCCGGCCCTGGGGGCGATCTCAAGGAAACGCCGGGCCGCCCCAAGTTTCCTTGCCCCCCGCGGGGGGTGGGCTGGGCGCAGCCCGGCCCTGGGGGTGCTCACAAGAAGTGCGCCGTGGCCATCACGATCAGGCCGGCTCCCCAGACGCCGAGCAGGCCGATGGCGCCGATCCACAGCGCGATGCGCTCGCCGGGTGTGTCCGAGAATTCGGTCTGTGCGTCCTGATGCGTGAGCATGCCACCCTCCAAAGCTGGCTCCGTCTCTCTACCGTAGTTCAGGAATTCGGCGCCGCCTCGCGCAAAAGGGGGAAGCTGACTCACCCTGATGGGGGGTGTCGCGTCGATAGAATGAGTGCAACTCAGTGTTTGCACGGATCACTCCATTCCATGACGGCTCCCGCCACCCCGAAAGACTCCAAGGACGAAGTCAAGCCGACCAACTTCCTGCGCGGCATCATCGAGCGCGACCTGCTCGAAGGCCGCTACCACGCTCGCCCGTTCGGCGGCTCTCCAGGAGACGGGTCGCACCACGCGCAGGGCCCGGTCGACCCGGCCAAGGTGCGCCTGCGCTTCCCGCCCGAGCCCAACGGCTACCTGCACGTCGGGCATGCCAAGAGCATCTGCCTGAACTTCGGGCTGGCCCGCGACTACGGCGGTGTGTGTCACATGCGCTTCGACGACACCAACCCCGAGAAGGAAGAACAGGAATACGTCGACGCCATCCTGGACGCCGTGAAGTGGCTGGGCTGGAGCTGGGAAGCCCATGGCACGAGCCACCTGTACTTCGCGAGCAACTATTTCGACTTCATGTACCGCGCCGCCGAGTACCTGATCGAAACCGGCCACGCCTACGTCGACGAGCAGACGCCCGAGCAGATGCGCGCCAACCGGGGCGACTTCGGCACCCCCGGCACCGACAGCCCCTACCGCAATCGCAGCCGCGAAGAGAACCTCGCGCGCTTTCGCGAGATGCGTGACGGCCGGCACCCCGATGGCTCGATGGTGCTGCGCGCACGCATCGACATGGCCTCGCCGAACATCAACATGCGTGACCCGGCGATCTACCGCATCCGCCGCGCCACGCATCACAACACCGGCGACACCTGGTGCATCTATCCGATGTACACCTTTGCGCACCCGATCGAGGACGCACTGGAGAACATCACGCACAGCATCTGCACGCTCGAGTTCGAGGACCAGCGCCCCTTCTACGACTGGCTGCTCGAACGCCTGGTGCCGATCCTGCGAACGCCGCATTTCGAGCGGGCCCGCCAGCAGGTCGAAAAGATCGAGCAGCAAGGCATCGAGGCCGGCAAGGAGTTCGCGCTGCACTGCCACAACCATGCGAACAAACTCTATGGCAGCGAGCCGGAGGCGCGCATGCGTGCCCTGTTCGTCAAGTGGGAGCACGACCGCAATGCCGTCCTGAGTGACCTGGGTACGTTCTTCGGCCTGCTCAAGGCTCACCCTGAGCAGTTCACCCCCTTGCTCGCCCATGCGCTGGATGAACACCTGCGCGAACCCTTCAACCTGCCGCATCAGTACGAATTTGCCCGGCTCAACCTGACCTACGTGATCACCAGCAAGCGCAAGCTCAAGCAGCTGGTCGACGAGGGCATCGTCGAGGGCTGGGACGACCCGCGCATGCCCACGATTGCCGGCCTGCGCCGTCGTGGCTACACGCCCGAGGCGATCCAGCTGTTCTGCGAGCGCATCGGCGCCAGCAAGAGCGACAGCTGGATCGACTACAGCAGCCTGGACATCGCCCTGCGCGACGACCTGGAAGGCAAGGCTGCGCGTGCCATGGCGGTGCTGGACCCGCTGCCGCTGGTGCTCACGAACTGGGCCGAGGTGTTCGGCGATGAGGCTCACCTCGAGCCCTGTGATGCACCAGCCCACCCGGCACGGCCCGAACTGGGGCGGCGCGCGTTCCAGCTCGGCCACCGGCTGTGGATCGAGCGTGATGACTTTGCCGAGGTGCCGCCCAAGGGCTATCACCGGCTCTACCCGGGCAACATGGTGCGCCTGAAGTACGGCTATGTGATCAAGTGCACCGGCTGCGACAAGGACGCAGAGGGCCGCATCACCGCGGTGCTGGCCGAGATCGTCCCCGACACCCGCAGCGGCACACCAGGCGCCGACGCGGTCAAGGTCAAGGGCGTGATCACCTGGGTGGCCCAGGCCGATGGTGTCCCGGTCGAGGTGCGCGTCTTCGACCGCCTGTTCACCGATCCCCAGCCCGATGCCGGCGGCAAGGACTTCAAGGCGGCGCTGAACCCGAACAGTCGTCGCGTGCTGCAGGCCTACGTCGAACCTTCGCTGGCGCGCGCTGCGGCCGACGAGAAGTTCCAGTTCGAGCGCCATGGCTACTTCACCGCCGACCAGGTCGACCATTCGGCCGAGCGGCCGGTGTTCAACCGCATCACCGGCCTGAAGGACGGCTGGGCCAAGTAGGCACGGCGGCGGGCGCTCACATGGGGCTGCCGGTGTGTCCTACAGGCCCGCGCCTGGTCTGAACGGAAGATCGGGCATGCGTTCGCCGACCCCGTTTCATGTGGTGATCAATGACGGGTCCGGCCGCCAGGACACGGCACAGGCGCTCGCTGCGCTGACCCAGGTGCTTGAAGCGGCCGGTCAGTCGTACCGCATCCACCGGGTCGACCGGCCGAAGCGCCTGCCGGCCGTCGCGCGGGAGGCCGTCGCGCAGGCTCGCGCCGATGCCGGCACCGTGGTGGCTGCCGGGGGTGACGGCACGATCAACGCCGTGGCCCAGGCCACCCTGGGCAGCGGACGGCCTTTTGGCGTGATCCCGCTGGGCACGTTCAACTACTTCGCCCGTCATCACGGCATCCCGACCGAGACCGCCGATGCAGCCCGCGTGCTGCTCGATGCCAGCGCCCGGCCGGTGCAGGTCGGATGGGTCAACGACCGCGTGTTCCTGGTCAATGCGAGCCTGGGCTTGTATCCCAAGCTGCTCGAAGACCGCGAAACCTACAAGCGCCAGTTCGGCCGCAGCCGATGGGTGGCGCGCTGGGCCGGCCTGGTCGGGCTGCTGCGCGAGCACCGGCAGCTGCACATCTGGCTCGATCATGCCGGGCAGGTGCAGCGCGTACGCACCCCCACGCTGTTTGTCGGCAACAACCCGCTGCAACTGCAGGAGCTGGGCATGCCGCAGGCCAAGGCCGTCGAGTCCGAGGGCGTGCTGGCCGGCCTGATGCTCAAGCCCGTGGCCACCTGGCAGATGCTGTGGCTCGCGCTGAAAGGTGCCTTCGGCCAGCTCGGTGATGCCGATCAGGTCGAGGCGTTTTCGTTCCGTGAGCTGACCGTGCGCCCGGCCCTGCCCTACGGTCGGCGCAGCCTCAAGGTGGCCACCGATGGTGAGGTGAGCCGCCTGCGCCTGCCACTCACCTTTCGTGTGGGCGAGACACCCCTGCTGCTGATCCGGCCTGACGCCCCGGCGCGGCGCACGGCAACCGGCAAGGACTGAACGGTGGGCGCACTGCTGCAGATCTCGGACACGCACTTCGGCACCGAACGCCCCGATGTGGTGGCAGGGCTGCTTGATCTGGTGACCACCGTCGACCCGGAGGTCCTGGTGATGTCCGGCGACATCACCCAGCGCGCCACGGCCCGGCAGTTCGCCCTGGCACGCGAGTTCGTGCAGCGACTGGGGCCGCGCCCGGTGCTGATCATTCCTGGCAACCATGATGTGCCGCTGTTCAATCTTGCCGCGCGAGCGTTCTGGCCCTACCGCCACTTTCGCCGGTACCTTGGCGCCCAGCTTGAGCCGCACTACCGCAGTGACGACTGGCACATCGTGTGCGTGAACACCACTCGGCCGTGGCGCCATGTCGATGGTGAAGTGTCTCCGCGCCAGGTTGCCCGTACGGTGGCGGCATTCCGGCAGGTGCCGGGCCCCCCCGCACAGCGCCGGGTGGTCGTGGTGCACCAGCCTGTGGCGGTGATGCGCGAACAGGATGCACCCAACCTCCTGCACGGACGCGAAGCGGCGCTGCGCGCCTGGCAGGAGGCCGGTGTCCACCTCGTTCTGGGCGGACACATTCACCTGCCCTATGCCTTGCGCGTGGATCCGCTGGCCGGCACACCAGGCCTTGCGGGTCCTCGCCTCGACCTTTGGGTGGTGCAAGCCGGCACGGCCGTGTCGTCACGCACGCGGCATGAGGCCGGCAACTCGGTGAACCTGTTCGTCCCGCTGCCCGATGCGGGGCCAGCCTGTCGGCTGGAACGGTGGGACTGGAGCCCCCACCGCGGCGTGTTCGAGCGTGCCTGCAACCAAGTGCTCGATCCACGCCGCATGCCCTAGCGGCGCACGGTCAGACGACGCAGGCCCGACCTTACTGCCGCAGGCTTCGGAACACGCTCACCATGCTGGCGGCCAGCACGTCGAACTCGCCGGCGCCTCCGGGCACCAGCAGCAGCATCCTGCCGTTCTGCAATACCCGGGGCCGGGTCTTGGCCGCCTTTTGCATGTAGGCGCCTGCCAGGTCGCGGCACACGGCCTCGGCCTGGCACCGCAGGAAGGTGGCCGACACTTCGCTGCCGGCCACCACCTCGGTGCCCGGCGCACTGGCCGACGCCTGAGTGGATGCAACGGCCGTCACCTGGGCCATGTCGAGCACACCGGGCGGCAGCTTGCGGGAGTCGGGCAGGCGGGTCACGGTGTGAGCCACCCCCACGGCACGCAGGCCGGCGGAAAACGCGTCGATCGGATCGGCCGGAGGGGCGGTCTCGGTCGAGGTGGCGGGTGCCAGCGCGGCGCTGCGCTCTTCGAGCAGCTCCGCTGGTGCCGTGCCGGCCGGCGCCTGCGCCTCGGCAACAACCCCCTCGTCCATGTCCTCGGTGCCTTCGATCAGGTTGACCAGCATCTGCCACCCGGTGAAAAAGAACAGCGTGCTGAACACGATGTTGGCCACGAAGGGCACGGTGACGCTGGTTTCCTCTTCACCGTGCTCGGTGAAGGCGGTGTAGGCCGCACCGAGCGGCCCGAAAAAGAAGGTGGCAATGGCAAACCCGGTGCTCGAGCGCGCCACCCGGAAGCACAACCAAAGCTGCGTGCCCATCGCAAGCATGAGCCACAGGAAAAACCACTGCATGACGTCCCCCGCCTCTGATGTGCGGGTGATTGTGGCAGCGCTTTGCGCCTCGGCATGCAACCGGGATGGGTGGCGTGAAGGATGTCACGCCAAAGTGTCACAGCCGCGCCGCGGCCGGACCGATCACACAGAGTTCAGGGCCGCGACAGGCGCTCGAGCAGATCGCGGGCCTGGAGTTCGGCGTTCAGGGCCGCCTCCAGCGGCGCTTCACACAGCCCGGCATGCTCGTACTGGAGGTTTTCGTAGACCTCGGCAGCAGCCGGATAGACCTTGAACAAGGACTTCAGCGCGGCGTCGGAGGGTGTCTCGCGCAGGGCCTGCTCGAGTCGGTGAACCACACTGCGGTATTGCTCGGGGTTCACCGGTTCGCGGCTCGCTTCAAGGCGTTGAAGCAGTCGAGCCAGCATCACCACACCCAGCAGGCGGGCCGGCACCTGGATGACTTGCGGGGCACTCATGTGTCGTTTCCTCGAGGCTGCCCTGGAGGGCAGCCATGTTGACCTGATGCTCGGCAGATGTAGCCGGCTGCCAGGAATTTCAAGGGCCCGGGCGCACAGGACTCAGTGGCGGTCGCTCGGAACCACCGCCGGCACAGCAAACTCGCGGCCGACCACCGCACGGGCGTAGAGATAGTTCTCGCGGGCCCGGTCGCTCAAGCTGTCCAGGTTGACCTGGCCACCGGCATCGCACGGGAACGACATCCCACGCCCAGGGTGAAACAGCGACTGGAACCGCAGTTCAAATGCGCCGGCAACCCGCTCCATCGTCAGACAAGCACTCATGATCGATCTCTCCTGATCAACGGTGACTTTGATGCTCCAACTCTAGGCAAGGCGCCCCCGGGATTCACTGGACCCCCACCGGTCTCGCGCGTCGGCGTCATGCTGCAACGGATGTAGGAAGTTGCCTGACAGGCTGCAACAATGCGCACTGCATCACGAACGGCCGGACACCACCATGACCTCCACCCTCCTGCTTTGCCTGCACCTGCTGGCCGCCACCCTGTGGGTCGGTGGCATGGCCTGCATGCACCTGGCGGTGCGGCCGGCGGCCGTGGCCCGGCTGGAGCCCCCACTGCGCCTGCCGTTCATGGCCGATGCGCTGGGACGCTTTTTCGCCTGGGTGACGGCGGCGATCGCCGTGCTGCTGATCACCGGCCTCGCGCTCATCGCACTGAGTGGCGGTTTTGCAGCCGCGCACTGGCGGGTGCATGCGATGCTGGCGATCGGGCTGGTGATGATGGCGATCTTCGGCCACCTGCGCCTGGCGCCCTACCGGCGGCTGTGCGTGGCCGTGGCGCTCGGCCACTGGCCGCAGGCCGGGCAGCACCTGGCCAGCGTGCGCCGGCTGGTGAGCATCAACCTGGTGCTGGGCATCGGCGTGTATGCCGTCGCGGTGCTGGGTCGCAGCCTGTAAGACCCGCCCCGCCGCATTCAACCGACCGAACGCAGCCGCGGCTTGTTCAGCGGCGCAAGCGAGGCGCGCAGGCGCTCGTGCGGGTCCATCGGACTGACGGCCGAATGGCCCAGCGCGTCCTCGACCTGCCCGATGTGGGCCAGCATCAGACGCTCGGCCTCGTCGATGCGACCGGCATCGAG
>CAMLSD010000030.1 GCA_946482595.1 uncultured Comamonadaceae bacterium | reverse complement strand
TCCCTCGCCCCCGGACACGGGGGAGAGGGTGGGGAGAGGGGGTGGGGCAACTGGCGCCTGCTCAGCCCGACACGCCGCGCCCTCTCCCCGGCCCTCTCCCGCGGGCGGGAGAGGGAGCAGGCAGCATGAACTCCCTCGCCCCCGGACACGGGGGAGAGGGTGGGGGAGAGGGGGTGGGCCAACTGGCGCCTGCTCAGCCCGACACGCCGCGACCTCAACTCACCGACTCTCCAGTTGCGCCTTCAGGAACCCGCTCGCCCCGTAGCGCGTGACGCTTTCGTAGTAGCGTTCACTCAGCCGGCTGACCATCGCGCTGTAGTCATCCATCAGTTCGGGGCGGATGCTGAAGTGGTCATAGTTGACCACCACCCGCACCGGATGATCCAGCCCGCCGACACGGGTGGCCACCTCGATCTCGATCTCGTCGATGTCTTCGGGGCTGTCGACCCGCAGGCCCTCGAAGTTGATGAACAGCAGGCGCGCGTCCGGGCGGTATTCGATGCGCTTCGACATCGGGATCGTCAGCATGCGTTCGCGCAGGCCCATCGAAGCCTCGCCGAAGAGGGCGGTGTCCATCAGGCGCAGGTGGGGGCTGATTGCCGGCGTGAAGTCCATCTGGGCCAGCACATGCCGTTCCAGGTCGACCCCGGGGGCGATCTCGATCAGTTCGAGCCCGCTGTCGACCAGCCTGAACACGCAGCGTTCGGTCACGTAGAGCACCTGCTGACCCTTGCGGCGGGCCACCTCGCCGCTGAAGGTGCGGTGCTCGACCTCGCGCACGAACTTCTTCATCGTGCCTTCGCTGTCGATGACGAGCTTGCCATCGGCCACATGCACCTGCAGGTCGCCTGCGGTGAAGGTGCCGACAAACACCACCGACTTGGCGTTCTGGCTGATGTTGATGAAACCGCCGGCACCGGCCAGGCGCGGGCCGAACTTGCTGACGTTGAGATTGCCTTGCGCGTCGGCCTGGGCCAGCCCCAGCACGGCCAGGTCCAGGCCGCCGCCATCGTAGAAGTCGAACTGGCTGGGCTGGTCGATGATGGCCTGGGTGTTCACGGCCGCACCGAAGTTCAGGCCGCTGGCCGGGATGCCGCCGATCACGCCGGGCTCGGCGGTCAGGGTCACGAGGTCGATGATGCGCTCCTCGTTGGCCACGTTGGCCACCCCTTCTGGCATGCCGATGCCCAGGTTGACCACGGCATTGCGGCGCAGCTCGAGTGCGGCACGGCGTGCGATCAGCTTGCGCTCGGACATCGCCATCGGTGCCACGGTGTTCAGCGGCACGCGGATCTCGCCGGCAAAGGCCGGGCTGTAGGGCGTGACGAAGGTCTGCATGTGGTGTTCGGGCTTTTCGGCCACCACCACGCAGTCGACGAGCACGCCGGGAATCTTGACCTGGCGCGGGTTGAGCGAGCCGCGCTCGGCGATGCGCTCGACCTGGGCGATGACGATGCCGCCGCTGTTGTGCGCGGCCATCGCGATGGCCAGGGCCTCCAGCGTGAGGGCCTCGCGCTCCATCGTGAGGTTGCCGTCGGGGTCGGCGGTGGTGGCGCGGATGATGCCCACCTGGATCGGGAAGGCCTTGTAGAACAGCACCTCCTGGCCATCGATGTCCAGCAGGCGCACCAGGTCCTCGGTGGTGCGGGCGTTGACCTTGCCGCCGCCGTGGCGGGGGTCGACGAAGGTGCCCAGCCCGACATGGCTGAGCGTGCCCGGCTTGCCGGCGGCGATGTCGCGGAACAGGTGCGAGATCACGCCTTGCGGCAGGTTGTAGGCCTCGATGCGGCCGTCCACGGCCAGGGCCTGCAGCCGCGGCACCAGGCCCCAGTGGCCGCCGACCACACGTTTGACCAGCCCGGCGTGGCCGAAATGGTTGAGGCCGCGCTCCTTGCCGTCGCCCTGGCCGGCGGCGTAGACCAGCGTCAGGTCGCGCGGTGCGCCGCTGCCGATTTCGGCCTCGGTGGCGAGAAAGCGCTCTTCCAGGGCCACGGCGATGCCCTCGGCAAAACCGATGCCGACAAAACCGCCGGTGGCAACCGTGTCGCCGTCATGGATGAGCCGCACGGCCTCGGCGGCGGACACGATCTTGTCGGGGCGGGCCGGGTTGGCCGCGGCCGGGTGAGCGGGGTCGAGGTGCATGCGACTGTCTCCGTCGTTCGTCTTGTGCTGGGCGCGATCATCCCCCGAAATTGCCGGACAATCACGGTCTGGCCGTCGGGCACCCCCGTTTCCGGCTCTCTCACAGGCGCCGACCTCGGCAGCAACGGATCACACCATGGCAACCATTCTTCAGCACCTCCCCACCGGCCAGAAGGTCGGCATCGCCTTCTCCGGCGGCCTGGACACCAGCGCCGCCCTGCACTGGATGAAGCTCAAGGGCGCCGTGCCCTATGCCTACACCGCCAACCTTGGCCAGCCTGACGAGCCCGACTACGACGAGATTCCGCGCAAGGCCATGCAGTACGGCGCCGAAAAGGCCCGCCTGGTCGACTGCCGCGCCCAGCTCGTGGCCGAGGGCATTGCCGCACTGCAGGCCGGGGCCTTCCACATCACCACGGCCGGCGTGACCTACTTCAACACCACACCGATCGGGCGGGCCGTGACCGGCACGATGCTGGTGGCGGCGATGAAGGAAGACGACGTCCACATCTGGGGCGACGGCAGCACCTTCAAGGGCAACGACATCGAGCGCTTCTACCGCTACGGCCTGCTGGCCAACCCGAGCCTGAAGATCTACAAGCCCTGGCTCGACCAGACCTTCATCGACGAGCTGGGCGGCCGCGCCGAGATGTCGGCCTTCATGACCCAGGCCGGCTTTGGCTACAAGATGTCGGCCGAAAAGGCCTACTCCACCGACTCCAACCTGCTGGGCGCCACCCATGAGGCCAAGGACCTGGAGCACCTGAACAGCGGCATCCGCATCGTCAACCCGATCATGGGCGTCGCGTTCTGGCGCGATGACGTGGCGATCAAGGCCGAGGAGGTCACGGTGCGCTTCGAGGAAGGCCAGCCGGTGGCGCTCAACGGCGTCGAGTACGCCAACCCGGTGGAGCTGCTGCTCGAGGCCAACCGCATCGGCGGGCGCCATGGCCTGGGCATGAGCGACCAGATCGAGAACCGCATCATCGAGGCCAAGAGCCGCGGCATCTACGAGGCCCCGGGGCTGGCGCTGTTGTACATCGCCTACGAGCGCCTGGTGACCGGCATCCACAACGAGGACACCATCGAGCAGTACCGCGACAACGGCCGCAAGCTCGGCCGGCTGCTCTACCAGGGCCGCTGGTTCGACCCGCAGGCCATCATGCTGCGCGAGACCGCCCAGCGCTGGGTGGCCCGTGCGGTCACCGGCGAGGTGGCGATCGAGCTGCGTCGCGGCAACGACTACTCGCTGCTGGACACCCGCTCGCCCAACCTGACCTACAAGCCCGAGCGCCTGAGCATGGAAAAGGTCGAGGACGCGCCCTTCACCCCGGCCGACCGCATCGGCCAGCTGACCATGCGCAACCTGGACATCATCGACACGCGCGACAAGCTGATGACCTACACCCAGGCCGGCCTGCTGGTGCCCGGCAACGCGAGCTCGCTGCCCCAGCTCAAGGGCACCCGCGAAGACTGAACCCGGCCCGCCCGGGCCTCAGGTCAGCAGGGCCTTGACCAGGTCGAGCTGACGGTCGGGTTCGTTGTGGTCGAGGCTCAGGCTGGCCTCGATGCGGTCGAGGTGGGCGATCATGTTCGCCACGGCCGCATCGACGTCGCCGCTGCGGCACACCCGCAGGAAGTCGGCATGTTCGTCGGACGAGCAATGCGGGTCGTTGCTGCTCTGGTAGAGCATCGCGATCACCGAGCTGCGCGCCACCAGGTCGGACACCATCTCGGTGAGCACCGAGTGGCCGGTGAGTTCGGCCAGCTCCACATGGAAGTCGCCCAGCAGCTTTTCGCGCATCGCCCCGGTGGTGGGCGCGCGCAGCGTGGAGCGCTCGACGTGGATGTGCTGTTCGAGCCGCTGGTAGTCGCGCTCGCTGGCGCGGGCGACAAACAGCCGCACCACTTCGCTTTCGAGCAGGCGGCGCACCGAAAACACCTCACGCGCTTCCTCGATGCTCGGGCGGCTGACAAAACTGCCTTTGTCGGGCACGGTGTCGACCAGCTTGTCCTTCGTGAGCATCAGCAGGGCCGCGCGGATCTTCGTGCGGCTCACGTTGTAGACCCGGCCCAGTGCTTCCTCGCGCAGCCGTGTGCCCGGCGGCAGCCGCTTCTCGATGATCGCCACGGCGATGTCCTTGGCGATCTCCTCGGCGCTCGGGCTGCGGTCCGCAGCGCCGGGCGTGAGGTCGTCGGTGTCGTTCATCGTGGGCTTGCGGGCGGCGGGCATGCCCGGATTCTAGGCATGCCCAGCCACCGGTTCGAGGCGGTCAGCGCCCCACCGCGCGTGCCGAGCCGATCGGGGTGCCGCGTGGCGCCGTCGGCTCGCTGCCGTCGAGGAAGCGGCGGCACGGGCCCCAGTGGCGCATCATCAGCCAGTAGGCCAGGCCCGCGGGCAGCAGGCTCGCATACCAGCTCACCGACGGCACGCTCAGTGCCACACCGGCGCCGACCAGCGTGGCCACGATGCCGGCCCAGTTGATGCCGCGGAAGGGGCCGTGCTCGTCGTAGAGTTGGGCCAGGTTCAACGTGCGGCGGCGCAGGATGTAGTAGTCGACCACCAGCACCGCGAAGATCGGGCCCAGGAAGGCCGAGTAGGTCTGCACGAACACCTGCAGACCGGCGGCCGATTCATCCTTCACCAGTACCCACGGGAAGGTGCCGAAGGCCAGCAGGCCGACGATCACCGCCGACTTGCGGAACGACAACTTGAACACGTCCATCAGCACATAGGCCGGCGGCACCACGTTGTTCAGCACATTGGTCGTCACCTGGGCAAAGGCGATGAACAGCAGCGTGATGACCAGCAGCGGCGTGTTGTCGACCGCGCTGGAAAACACCTTGATCGGATCGGCCACGCCGGTGGCGCCCGACACCATCAGGCCGATGAGCCCCATGAACAGCGTGGCCGGCAGGATGGACATCGCGTAGATCGTGGTGAGCAGGCCGGGGCGCACGTTCTTGTGCAGCTCGCGCGAGTAGTCGCTGACGTTGAGCATCATCGTGCTGTAGATCCCCAGGAAGAGCATGGTGGCGCCCCAGAACGGCAGGCCCCAGGTGCCTTCGATGCTGGTGATCCTGTCGTTGATCTCGCCGCCGAACTTGGTGATGACGCTGTAGAACATGTAGCCCAGCGCGAACAGGATGAAGCCGCTGCCCACGTTCTCGAGCCACTTGATGCCCTGGAAGCCATAGACCGACAGGGCGATCTGCAGCACCTGGAAGATCACGAACCACACGACCAGGTTGTCGAAACCCAGCAGCGTGGCCGACACCGCATTGAGCGCGCCGGCGCCGATCCAGCTCTGGAAACCGAACCACACCACGGCCGGCACGGCGCGTACCAGGCCGGGGAAGCGGGTGCCGGCAAAACCGAAGGACGAACGCGCCTGCACCATGAACGGAATGCCGTACTTGTGGCCGGCCGCGCCGTTGATGGCCAGCGCCACGCCGATCACGAAACAGCCCACGGCAATCGCGACGCAGGCCTGCAGCATGTTGAGCTGCCCCACCAGCGACGAGCCCATCGCGAAGGTGCCGATCGACACGCAGCCGCCCAGCCAGGCAAGCAGGTACGACCATTTGTCCATGATGCGGGTCTGCTGGGGAGCCAGTGACTCCTCGCCCGCCTTCTTGTCAGTGCTGTCCATGGGTTTGTCTCCTCGGGTGGACGGATGGAATGGTGCGCCTGTTCAGGCGCTCAGGTGACGGAACTGGCCGGTGAAGGCCTTGGGACGCGGGAAATCGAGGTCGCCGTGCTTGCTGGTGTGCAGTCGCAGGCTGGCCAGGGCCTCGGCCAGCTTGACGCCGGCGGTGACACCCTCGACCACCGGCAGGCCCACCGCGTCTGCGATCTGCTCGCTGAGGTCGGCCATGCCGCCGCAGCCCAGCACGATCGCGCCGATGCCGTCTTCGGCCTTGGCGCGACGGGCCTCGTCGATGATCCGGCGCAGGGCGGCGTCGGGGTCGTGCTCGAGGTCGAGCACCGGGATCTCCGCGGCGCGCACGCGCCGGCAGTGGTGGCTGAAGCCGTAGCGCTGCAGCAGTTCCTCGGCGATCACGACGGTGCGGCCCAGGGTGGTGACCACCGAAAAGCGGGTCGCGATCATCGTGGCGCAGTGGAAGGCGGCCTCGGCAATGCCGATCACCGGGGCGCGCGTCAGTTCGCGGGCGGCCATCAGGCCCGGGTCGCCGAAGCAGGCGATCACGTAGGCGTCCGCGCCGTCGCGCTCGCCGCAGCGCACCTCCTCGATCACGCCGACGGCGGCAATCGCGTCGTCGAAGTGGCTTTCGATCGATTCAGGCCCGGCCTGTGGATGGCTGGCCACGATGCGGGTGCCCGGGGCGGCCACCCGGCGAGCGGCCACGGCGATGGTCTCGGTCATCGCCGCGGTGGTGTTGGGATTGATCACATGGATGCGCATGGCGGGTCTCGATGGGGCGGGGGTCAGGTCATTGGGTAGATTGCATGGTTATTTTGTATACAAAAACTGGGCGCAATCAAGGACAGATTGCGTTGGCAGGCTAGGGGTTTTCCAGGGGGGTGGCGCTCAGGCGCCGGCCGCCGCGGCACGCCGCGTGGCCCGGTCGCGAGCGGGTCCGAGGGGACGGATCAGTGCGGCGTGTTCAGCCCGGGCCGCTGGCCGCAGGCTTGAAACGGCGTCATGTGATGAAAGCGAGCAAGCACTTCAATCGCACCACACCACGGTGTCTGCCACGGCGGCGCGTGTGGTGCGGAAGCGGTTGGCGGGGTGGTCGGGGTCGGCCAGCCCGAAGGAGATGCCGCACACGATCAGGCGGTCGGTGCCGATGCCCAGGTGTTCGCGCAGCAGCGCCGGCCACGTGGCCAGCGCGGCCTGGGCGATGGTGGCCACGCCCAGCGACTGGGCGGCCAGCATGAACTGGCTCACGTAGGCGCCGCAGTCGACCGCACCGTACGCGCCCAGCGCTTCGTCGCTGCTGATGATCGCCACATGCGGCGCACCGAACATCCGGAAGTTCTCGGCCGCCTGGCGGGCCGAGGCGGCGCGGTCGCCCCGCACAATGCCCACCGCGTCATACAGCCCGAAGCCGCATTCGCGGCGACGCTGCTGATACACCCCGCGGTATTCGCGTGGCCAGGCCAGGTCGGACGAGGCCGGCGAACCGTCCGCCGCTGCGGCCTGCATCGCCCGGCGCAACACCTCCAGGCGTTCGCCGCTGACCACGTGCACCTGCCACGGCTGTGCATTGCACCAGGAGGCCGTGCGCTGGGCCAGGTCGAGGATGCGCTCGATCGTCGGGCGCGGCAGGGGCTCGGGCCGGAAGGCCCGGCAGCTGTAGCGGCTGTGCACCAGCTTGTGCAGCACAGGGTAGGCGGGCGCGAGGGACTGGCTCATCGTGGGGCTCCGGGGCACGGTCGCCCCGAAAGCAGGACGGCCGGCCGACCATGCTGCCATGGTTCGGCCGGCCGTGAGGGCCCGGGGGCGGGAAGCCTCAGCCGGCGACCGGCGTGCGGATCAGGTGGTCGAAGGCGGACAGGGCCGCCTTGGACCCCTCGCCGGTGGCGATGATGATCTGCTTGTACGGCACCGTGGTCACGTCACCGGCGGCAAACACGCCCTGCGCGCTGGTGTGGCACTTCGCGTCGATGATGATCTCGCCGTACTTCGACAGCTCGAGCGTGCCGCGCAGCCATTCGGTGTTGGGCACCAGGCCGATCTGCACGAACACGCCGGCCAGCTCCACATGGTGCTCTTCGCCGGTGGCACGGTCCTTGTAGCGCAGGCCGTTGACCTTCTGGCCGTCGCCGGTGATCTCGGTCGTCTGTGCGTTGACGTGGATGCTCACGTTGGGCAGGCTCTTGAGCTTGTTGACCAGCACGGCGTCGGCCTTGAGCTGGTCGGCAAACTCGATCAGCGTGACGTGCTGGACCACACCGGCCAGGTCGATCGCCGCCTCCACGCCGGAGTTGCCGCCGCCGATCACGGCCACCTTGCGGCCCTTGAACAGCGGGCCGTCGCAGTGCGGGCAGTAGGCCACGCCCTTGGTCTTGTACTCCTGCTCGCCCGGCACGTTGACATTGCGCCAGCGCGCGCCCGTGGCCAGGATCACCGTGCGACCCTTGAGCTCGGCACCGTTGCTCAGCCGCACCGTGGCGAGCCCGCCCGGCTGGGCGGCCGGCTCCAGGGCGTCGACACGCTGGCCGTTCATGATGTCCACGTCATAGGCCCGCACGTGTGCCTCCAGCGCGGCGGCGAACTTCGGGCCTTCGGTTTCCTTGACGGAGATGAAGTTCTCGATGCCCAGCGTGTCCAGCGTCTGGCCGCCAAAGCGCTCGGCCACGATGCCGGTACGGATGCCCTTGCGCGCCGCATAGATGGCGGCAGCCGCGCCAGCCGGCCCGCCGCCGACGATCAGCACGTCGAACGGGTCCTTGGCGCCCAGGCGCGCCGCGTCGCGGGCGGCCGCGCCGGTGTCGACCTTGGCCAGGATCTCGGCCAGCTCCATGCGGCCCGAGCCGAACGGCTGGCCGTTGAGGAACACGGTGGGCACGGCCATGATCTGGCGGGCGTCGACCTCGTCCTTGAACAGGCCGCCGTCGATGGCCACATGGCGCACGCGCGGGTTGAGCACGGCCATCAGGTTCAGGGCCTGCACGACATCGGGGCAGTTGTGGCAGGTCAGCGACATGTAGGTCTCGAACACGAAGTCGCCGTCCAGCGCCTTGACCTGCTCGATCACCTCGGCCTCGACCTTGGGCGGATGGCCACCGGCCTGCAGCAGGGCCAGCACCAGCGAGGTGAACTCGTGGCCCATGGGCACGGCCGCAAAACGCACACCCATGTCCTGGCCGGCGCGGGTGATCTGGAACGAGGGCTTGCGGCTGTCCTGGCCGTCGTGGCGCACGCTGACCATCGGGCTCAGGCCATCGATGTCCTGCAGCAGCTCGCGCATCTCGTCGGATGCCGCGCGATCGTCCAGGGAGGCCACGATCTCCACGGGCTGCGTGATGCGCTCGAGGTAGGCCTTCAACTGAGCCTTGAGGTTGGCGTCCAACATGGCAATCTCCTTGTGCAGTGGATCAACGGACGGGACGGCACAGGGGCGTGACGACACCGGCCCTGTCGGCAGCCTGCGTTGCCACAGGCTCCCGGCAGGGCCCCGGACGGAACGGGGCGGGGAGGGCAGGCCGGCGCAGCCCGTACGGGCTGGCGGCGCTGCAGACGGGCCGGCGGGCGATGCCGCCGGCGGCCGGCATCAGATCTTGCCGACGAGGTCCAGCGACGGGGTCAGCGTCTTGGCGCCTTCCTGCCACTTGGCGGGGCAGACCTGGCCCGGGTTCTTGGCGACGTACTGGGCAGCGGTCAGCTTGCGCAGGGTTTCCTTGACGTCACGGGCGATGCTGTTGTCGTGCACTTCCACCGTCTTGATCACGCCTTCGGGGTTGATCACGAAGGTGCCGCGCAGCGCCAGGCCTTCTTCTTCGATGTGCACACCGAAGTTGCGGGTCAGCGTGTGGGTGGGGTCGCCCACCAGCGGGAACTTGGCCTTGCCCACGGCGGGGCTGGTCTCGTGCCACACCTTGTGGGAGAAGTGGGTGTCGGTGGTCACGATGTAGACCTCGGCGCCGACTTCCTGGAACTTGGCGTAGTTGTCGGCAGCGTCTTCGACTTCGGTCGGGCAGTTGAAGGTGAAGGCGGCCGGCATGAAGATGAACACGGACCACTTGCCCAGGATGGTCTGGTCGCTGACTTCAACGAACTTGCCATTCTGGAACGCGGTGGTCTTGAACGGCTGGACTTTGGTGTTGATGAGGGACATGTGTCGCTTCCTGAGTGGGTTGGTGAAAGGGTGAATCAACAAGGTGCATTTTGCGTGCACCGCAGCATTCTAGGAATTGATTGATGGAATGTCTGCAATTGACCCAGCCTATCACCTCGTCTGCGGCTGCACGTCCACGCGCCAAGCATCGTCCTGACCCGAGGCCACAAGCCGCACAGGAAGGAAGTGCTCGATCACTTCCATGTTGGTGCGGGCATGCTGGGTCAGCTCGCTGCAGGTGAAGGCCGCGGCGCGCCCGCTGGCCGCCACCGCCAGGGCCAGCGGCAGCATCCACTGGTCGGCCAGATGCGGGCCCAGTGCACCGCTGCTGTCCAGCCAGGCGCGCGCCTCCTTCACGGCGCCGGCGGCCACCGCCTCGGCGCTGATGCCCTTGCTGCCGTGTGCCGTGACCAGCTCGCACACGTCGTCATGCTCCCAGCTGAGCATCAGGGCATTGCCCGGTCCTTCGTTCTGGCGCAGCGGCGGCGTCAGCAGCTGCTCGTGCGGCCAGCCCAGGGCCTGCGCCACCGCGGCCAGTTCCCGCTGGGCCACGCTGTACGGCACGGCCGCCACCAGCGCCTCGGCCTGGGCCCGCAGCAAGGCGCCCCGTGCGGTCACGTCGACGGGGCGCAGGCCAGCCTCGGCCGGCTGCACCCGGGCCAGCATCTCGCCGCCGCCAGCCGGATAGAAGCCGTGGCGACGCAGCTCCAGCGTCAGGCCCACGCCGAGCCGGCGCACCAGCGGTGCGAAGCAGCGCTCCAGAAAGTGGAACGGCGGGGCCATGGGGTTGTGTGTCCCGCCCTTCAGGCGAAGCTGGCTGGGGCCGCCCGCCAGCATCAGCGCCGGCAGCACCGTCTGCAGCACCAGGGTGCAGCTGCCGGCCGACCCGACGTTGAATTCGTAGTCGCCCGCGCGCACCGCACCGGGCTGGAACACCAGCTGCTGCGAGCCCAGCTCGGCGCCGTCCACCTGGGCGCCGCTCACGGCGACCGCCGCCTGCACGCAGGTCAGGTGCTGGCGCATCAGGCCGGGCCGGCTGCGGCCGGCGCGGATGCGCTCGATGCGCACCGGTCGGCCGGTGCACATGGCCAGCGCCAGCGAGCTGCGAAGGATCTGGCCGCCACCCTCACCGGCGGCGCCATCGATGTCGATCGTTGTCATCTTGTTCTTTCGTGACACGGGCGCCCAGCGGCGCCCGTCTCCCTGCATCGAGGACCGTCACGGTCCCGCTGCGGGCATCATCCCTTCACGCAGACCACCTGCTTCAAGGTGTAGACCACCTCGACCAGGTCCTTCTGCGCTTCCATCACCGCGTCGATGTCCTTGTAGGCCATCGGGATCTCGTCGATCACGTCCTTGTCCTTGCGGCACTCCACGCCTTCCGTGGCCGCGCGGTGGTCGGCGAGCGTGAAGCGGCGCTTGGCTTCGCCGCGGCTCATCGTGCGGCCTGCGCCGTGGCTGCAGCTCTCGAACGACTCGGGGTTGCCCTTGCCACGCACGATGTAGCTGCGCGCCCCCATGCTGCCGGGGATGATGCCCAGCTCGCCCTGCTTCGCGCTCACCGCGCCCTTGCGGGTCACGTAGACGTCTTCACCGAAATGGCGTTCCTGCTGCACGTAGTTGTGGTGGCAGTTCACCGCCTCGACGTGGCTCTGGAAGCTCTTGCGGATCACCGTCTTCGCGGCCTCGATCACGCGGCGCATCATCACCTCGCGGTTCAGCTTCGCGAACTGCTGGGCCCAGCCCACCGCACGCACATAGTCGCCAAAGTACCTGGCACCTTCCTCGAAGTAGGCCAGGTCGCGGTCCGGCAGGTTGGCGTTGTTGCGCAGCGCATCCTGCTTGGCCAGCTCGATGAACATGGTGCCGATGGCATTGCCCACGCCGCGCGAACCCGAGTGCAGCATGAACCACACGAAACCCTGTTCATCGAGGCAGACCTCGATGAAGTGGTTGCCCGTGCCCAGCGTGCCCAGGTGGTTGCGGTGGTTGGTCTTTTCCAGCTTCGGGTAGTCGCGGCACAGCTCGGTGAACTCCGGCTCCAGCTGCGCCCACGCGGTGTCCACCGCGCCGGGCACCTTGCCCCAGGCACCGGGGTCACGCGCACCGGGCGCGCGGCCATGCGGCACCGCGCGTTCAATCGCCGCACGCAGCGGCCCCAGGTTGTCCGGCAGGTCCTCCGCGCGCAACGTGGTCTTGCAGGCGATCATCCCGCAGCCGATGTCCACGCCGACCGCGGCGGGGATGATGGCCTTCTTGGTCGGGATCACCGAGCCCACGGTGGCGCCGATGCCCAGGTGCACGTCCGGCATCGCCGCGATGTGCTTGAAGACGATGGGCAGACGCGCCGCATTGGCCAGCTGCTTCTTCGCGTCGTCTTCCACCGGCACGCCGCGGGTCCACATCTTCACGGGCACGCCACCTTCGGGTTGTTCGATGTTGTAGTTCTGTTCCATCTTGTTCTCTTTCGATGACCGGTTCGGGTCGGGATGCCGCCTGGCGGCACGCACTCTTTCGCAAGCGACATGCCAACGGCCCGTCGGGACACCCGGCATTCTCGCAAGTGATTGATGACAAAGGGGTTTTCGGAAGATGGGTCTAAATCGGTGCCAGTCATCCGTCACGCAGGATCGATCGAAGCTATTCGTGGGGCTAGTGATTTATCCTTGTGGCCATGACACAAAAAACCGTGGTGATCGGCTTCCTGGGCACCCAGCTCGACGGCGGCCTGGGGGCCGGCCGCTGGGAGAAATGGCGGCCCAGCGTGTCGCTGGTCCAGCACCAGGACATGCTGGTCGACCGTTTCGAGCTGATCCACACGGCCCAGCACACGGCCCTGGCCGAGCTGCTGCGCCAGGACATCCTCACCGTGTCGCCGGAAACCCAGGTGGAGCTGGTGTCCCTGCAGATCGCCGACCCCTGGGACTTCGGCGACGTCTACGCCGCACTGTATGACTGGGTGCGCCAGTATCCCTTCGAGCCCGAGTCCGAGCGGTACTGGGCCCACATCACCACCGGCACGCACGTGGCCCAGATCTGCATGTTCCTGCTGGTCGAGTCGGGTTTCATTCCCGGCGTGCTGGTGCAGACGTCTCCGCCGCGCAAGCAGGGGCGGGAGTCGCCGGGCAGCTACACCCTGATCGACCTCGACCTGGCGCGCTACGACGTGCTGGCCGAGCGCTTCAGCCAGGCCCATGCCGATGCGCTGGACTTCCTCAAGGGCGGCATCGCCACCCGCAATGCGCGTTTCAACGACCTGATCGAGGAGATCGAGCGGGTGGCGGTGCGCTCGCGTGCGCCAGTGCTGCTGACCGGGCCCACCGGGGCGGGCAAGTCGCACCTGGCGCGCCGCATGTTCGAGCTGAAGAAGTCGCGCCATCAGGTGCGTGGTGACTTTGTCGAGGTCAACTGCGCCACGCTGCGTGGCGATGCCGCCGCCTCGACGCTGTTCGGCCACCGCAAGGGCGCGTTCACCGGTGCCTCGATGGAGCGAGCCGGCTTGTTGCGCACGGCCCACGAGGGGGTGCTGTTCCTCGACGAGATCGGTGAACTGGGCCTGGACGAGCAGGCGATGCTGCTCAAGGCCGTCGAGGAAAAGCGCTTCTTCCCGATGGGCAGCGACCGGGAGGTCCACAGCGACTTCCAGCTGATCGCCGGCACCAACCGTGACCTGCGTGCCGAGGTCGCAGCCGGCCGCTTCCGGGAAGACCTGCACGCCCGCATCAACCTGTGGTCCTACACCTTGCCCGGCCTGGCCGACCGCCCCGAGGACATCGAACCGAACGTCGACCACCTGCTGGCGCGCACGGCGGCCGAGTCGGGCCGCGCCGTGCGCTTCAATGCCGAGGCCCGCGCGAAGTACCTGCGCTTTGCCCAGTCCGGCGAGGCACGCTGGAGCGGCAACTTCCGCGACCTGTCCGCCAGCATCACCCGCCTGACCACGCTGGCCGACGGCGGGCGCATCACAACCCCCCTGGTCGACGCCGAACTGCAGCGCCTGCGCTGGACCTGGCAGCATGGTCTGCCCGGCCACGCGTCGCAGGCCACCCGCGCGCAGGCGGTCGATCTGGACCGGCTGCTCGACGCCTCGGTGCGGGCCGAACTCGACCTGTTCGACCGCCTCCAGCTTGAAGCCGTCGTGGCGCTGTGCCGGGAGTCGCGCAGCCTGTCCGAGGCAGGGCGTCGCCTGTTCGACCGCTCGCGCGAGCGCCGCTCGGTGATCAACGATGCCGACCGGCTGCGCAAGTACCTGCTGCGCTTCGGGCTGAGCTGGGAGGCGGTGGTCGGCGACTGAGCTGGGCGGGCGGCGGCGGGGTGACCCGCCCGCCTGCAGCCTTCGTGAACTGGTCGCACAATCGACGGTTCCCTGACCGACACCGCGCGAGACACCCATGACCTACCCGAACACCCAGCTTTTCATCCATGGCCAGTGGCAGGACGCCGCCGACGGGCGCACCCTGGCGGTGGTCAACCCGGCCACCGGCCAGGAGATCGGCCGCGTGGCCCATGCCGGCCGGGCCGACCTCGACCGCGCCCTGGAGTCGGCCCAGAAGGGCTTCGAGACCTGGCGCGACATGACCCCGGCCGAGCGCAGCAAGATCATGCGCCGTGCGGCGGGCTTCATGCGCGAGCGGGCCGAGTCGATCGCCCGGCTGCTGACGCAGGAGCAGGGCAAGCCGGTTGCAGAAGCCAAGGTCGAATGCATGGCTGCGGCCGACATCATCGAGTGGTTTGCCGAAGAAGGCTTCCGCGTCTACGGCCGCATCGTGCCCTCGCGCGGCAGCCTGGCGCTGCGGCAGATGGTGCTGAAGGACCCGGTCGGTCCGGTCGCGGCCTTCACGCCGTGGAACTTCCCGATCAATCAAGTGGTGCGCAAGGTCGGCGCCGCCCTGGCCGCCGGCTGCTCGATGCTGGTCAAGGCCCCGGAGGAAACCCCGGCGGCACCGGCCGCGCTGATCCAGGCGTTTGCCGATGCCGGCATCCCGCCCGGCGTGCTGGGGCTGGTCTACGGCAACCCGGCCGAGATCTCGAGCTACCTGATCCCGCATCCGGTGATCCGCAAGATCACCTTCACCGGCTCGACGCCGGTGGGCAAGCAGCTGGCCGCACTGGCCGGTCAGCACATGAAGCGGGTCACGATGGAACTGGGCGGTCACGCACCGGTCATCGTGGCCGAGGACGCCGACATCGCGCTGGCGGTCAAGGCCGCGGGGGCAGCCAAGTTCCGCAATGCGGGCCAGGTCTGCATATCGCCGACGCGTTTCCTGGTGCATGAAAGCATCCGCAACGACTTCGCCCGCGCGCTGGCCGAGCATGCCCGCAGCCTGAAGGTGGGTGATGGCCTGGCCGACGGCACCCAGATGGGCCCGCTGGCCAACCCGCGCCGCCTGAGCGCGATGGCCGAACTGACGCAGGATGCCGTCCAGCGGGGTGCCACCCTGCTGACCGGCGGCGAGCGCATCGGCGACACCGGCAACTTCTGGCAGCCCACCATCCTGGCCGACGTGCCGACCGACGCGCGCGTGTTCAATGACGAACCCTTCGGCCCGATGGCCGCGATCCGCAGCTTCAACACGCTCGAAGACGCCATTGCCGAGGCCAACCGCCTGCCCTTCGGCCTGGCCGGCTACGCCTTCACCCGCTCGCTGAAAAACGCCGACCTGCTCGCGCGGCGCGTCGAGGTGGGCATGCTGTGGGTCAACATGCCGGCCCTGCCCACCGCCGAGATGCCGTTTGGCGGCATCAAGGACTCGGGCTATGGCTCCGAGGGCGGCCCCGAGGCGGTCGAGGCCTACCTCAACGTGCGCTCCGTGGCGGTGATGAACGTCTGAGGGCGACAGGCTCGCGCCTTGATCTGGATCCAGGGCACCGACGGCCGGCCCGATAAGCTGGGATCAAGCAGTTCCCGGCCCGCGTGGCCCTCGTGTGCCTCATGACCTCGTCGCAGTATGCTGATCTTGATACCCAACCCGATGCCCTGCACCCCGAGCGACACCCCCTGAGGGTGGCGCACGGCGCGCCTGAAGCGGCGGACCCACCTCGGCCGGCCGACGAGCCGGCCCTGTGGGCCCTGCTGGGCAGCGCGTCCGCCGAGGTCGAGCGCGCCCAGCGTCTGGGCGAGGCGCTGGTGCGCAGCGGCCTGATCGACACCCCCACGCTGAGGCATGCGCTGCGCGAGCAGCGCGACGCCGCCAGCCACCGTCTGCTCGGGCGCATCCTGGTCGAGCGCGGCGCGCTGTCCGAGGTGCAGCTGCGCATGGCCCTGGCCCGGTGGCTAGGGGTGCGGGTGATCGACCCGCGCGACTTCGTGCCGTCCACCGAGGCCCTGCGGCTCGTCGCGCGCAGCCTGGCCGAGCGCGAGGCGGTGCTGCCGCTGATGGTGCGCGACGACACCCTGGTCGTGCTGCTGGCCGACCCCTGGGACCGCCCGCTGATCGACGAACTGCGTTTCATCACCCAGCGCAACGTCGTGCCGGTGATGGCCGTGCCCGGCACCCTGCTGCCGGCCATCCAGCGCGCCTACGCCACCCATCCGGCCGTGCCGGCGGACGGGCTCGGCAGTGCGGCCCGCGAGGCCCGTGGCGGCAGCATCGAATCATTGGCCAGTGAACTGCGCCGTGCCGCCGAGTCGACCACTGCGCGGGGCAACGACGTGGTCACCGAGGCTGACAACACGCTGGTGCGGCTGATCAATTCACTGATCCAGGAGGCCATCGACCGGCGCGCCTCGGACATCCACATCGAGACGGCCCACGAGCCGCGCCAGGTGCGCATCCGCCTGCGCATCGACGGCGAGCTGCTCACGCTGCTGGAGCTGCCGTCCACCTTGCGCTATGCCCTGGTCGCCCGCGTGAAGATCATGGCCGACCTCGACATCTCCGAGCACCGCAAGCCGCAGGACGGCAAGATCGACTTTGCGCGCTTTGGCGGCCCGCACGTCGAGTTGCGGGTGGTGACCGTGCCGACCTCGCGTGGCCTGGAAGACGTGGTGCTGCGCCTGCTCAGCGGTCTGCGGCCCATGCCGCTGGACGAGATCGGCCTGAGCCCGGCCAACCTGCAGGCCCTGCGCATGGTGTCTGCCAAGCCCTATGGCCTGATCCTGATCTGCGGGCCCACCGGCTGCGGCAAGACGACCACGCTGCATTCGGTGCTGCGCGAGCTCAACACCGACGGGCGCAAGATCTGGACGGCCGAAGACCCGATCGAGATCACCCAGGACGGGCTGCGCCAGGTGCAGGTCAATCCACGCATCGGCTGGACGTTTGCCAATGCGATGCGCACCTTCCTGCGGGCCGACCCGGACGTCATCATGATCGGCGAGATGCGCGACGAGGAAACCGCCCGCATCGCGGTCGAGGCCTCGCTGACCGGGCACCTGGTGCTGTCGACGCTGCACACCAATTCGGCACCGGAAAGCATCACCCGGCTGCTGGAGATCGGGCTGGACCCGTTCAACTTCTCCGATTCGCTGCTGGCCATCCTGGCCCAGCGCCTGGTGCGCCGCCTGTGCACCCACTGCCGCGAAGCGCATCCGGCCAGCGATGCCGAGCTCGAGCTGCTGGCGGCGCACTACGAAGGGCATGCCACCGAACCCGCCGTGCGCGGCTTCGGTGCGGCGCCGGCAGACGACGACCGTGCCGACCAGGCCCTCAAGCGGGCACAGCGGGTGTCGCTGTGGCGGCGCCGGCATGCCGGCCCGGACGGCCAGGTGCTGCTGTACCGCGCGCGGGGCTGCGACCACTGTGGCGGCGACGGTCACCACGGGCGGTTGGGCATCCATGAGCTGATGCTGGCCGACGACACGGTACGCGCCCACATTCGCCACCGGGACAGCGCCGCGATGCTGCAGACCGCGGCGCTGGCCGGCGGCATGACCACCCTGCGCCAGGACGGCATCGAGAAGGTGCTGGCCGGACTCACCGACCTGGCCGAAGTGCTGGGCGCGACCAACGCCTGAGCGCACCCCCGGCCACGTCATCCTGACCCCATCCCAGATCCCACTGGAGCCCCCATGTCCTACGATGCCCGTCACCCCGAGTCCCCGGTCCATGCCTATGACCCGGCCCATGTGAACCCGTATCTGGCTGCCGCCAGGCTGCACCCCGATCTGCTGCACAAGGTCGGTGAAGTCTTTTCGGTGGCCTTGAGTCGCCAGCTCGCCCGGCTCAGTGCGGGCGCGAACGGTCAGGTCGCGCCCGACGAATTGCAGCGGGTGCAGGCCGAGCTCGCCCACCTGGAACGCTTTGGCGTCCAGCTCCAGGAGATTGCCCGGGTGCTGGCCCGGGAAGGCGGCTGGGTGAACGAGCGGGTGAATGTGGGCGCGGCGATCCGTCAGACCCTGGCGCTGTGGGCCGAGCGGGCCGCGCTGGCCGGTGCCACGCTGAGCGGCCCGGACGACGATCCCGACCACATCGTCAACCCCGCCGTGCTCGAACAGCTGCTGGAGCTGGGGGTGGAGTACGCCCTGCACCTGGGCGACCGCATCAGCCTGCGGTGCGTGTCCGAGGGCGAACCGCCCGGGCCGGTGCTGGTGTTCGACATCCAGCCCGGCGACGCCAGCCGACCTGGCACCCGCGAGATGGTGTCCGACGACCTGGCCTGGCAGCTCTTCCACACGCTGGCACGTGCCATCGGCTGGCAGCCGCGCCGACAGTCGGTGGGCCGTGGCCTGCGCCTGTCGGTGATGCTCGCGACGCCGGGCGACACCGAAGTGCGCAGCGCCGCGTTGCTGCCGCGCACGCCGGTGGCAGCCGGGCGGCGGGTGCTGCTGGTCGATCCGCAGGACCTCAGTCGCGAGGAGGCGATGCGCCTGATGCGCGAGGTCGGCATGCAGGTCGACGTGGCCTCCAGTGTCGAGCAGGCCCTGGCGCAGATGCACGACACACGCCATGTCCACACGCCCGAGCTGCTGCTGACAGGCGTGCCGGCCGACGCGCCGGACTGTGCCGCCTTCATCGACCGCCTGCGGGCAGAGCAACCGCAGCTGCGTGTGGTCGAGATCGTCGACGACGACAGCGCGTTCACGTTTTCGGCGCCGGGCCCGGACAACCCGGCGCGTGTCGGGCGCCACACCCTGGGCCGCACACTCGTTGCCGCCATCTCTCAGGAGCTTGATGCGCTCTGAACGGCAACGGGTTCAGGCGCCAGGCGCCAGGGCCAGACGCAGGCTCTGCCATACCAGTGTCCAGCATACGCCCAGTCCGGCCAGGTAGAGCAACGCGCGCCAGGGCTGCAGGCCGAGCAGGAACACGCCGGTGTGCAGCCAGCGCAGCATCACGTAGGCGGCAAACAGCGGCTGTGCCGTGTCGGCCGGGGCGCCCAGCAGCACGTACACCAGCGCGACGACCAGGAAAAACGGCAGGTTCTCGGTGTCGTTGCGCCACACGTTGGCGCAGCGGCGCACAAAGGGCGATTCGTCCGGGGCCACGGTCCCGCGCATCAGGCGAGCGTCCTCGGGGATGGGAAACACACCCGAGCGGGCGCGGCTGACCACCTGCAGCACGCTGGTGAGGGTGGTCTTGGCCAGCAGGGCAGCCAGGGCCCAGGCGAGTGCGGGCAGGGCGGGAAACAAGCTCAGTGTCGACATGGCGGATCCGGTGCGGTCACCGGCCAGCGTGTGGAAGATGCACGCATTGGGCCCGAGACGCTGCGATCACTGCAGTGTCTGATTCGACATTTCTCTGTTCAAATCCGCCAATGTCTCGATCTTCACTTCCCCTGGGTCCGAAGGCGCACACCCGGTCGCTTCGGGTGGGCGTGCTGGTGTACCCCGGCTGCGTACGCAGCGCCGCTGTCGTGCCCGGCGATGTGTTCGATGTCGCCCACCGTGTGATGGGTTCGCGCTGCGCTGCGGGCATGCGCTTCGAGCTGCTGTGGGTCAGCGCACGGGCGGGCGGCTGCGTCGACAGCGATGCCCTGCGATTCACGGTGGTGCCGGCCGAGCTGAGTCGGCTTGATGCGCTCATCGTGCCGGGCATGGCGCATGCCGATGCCCGCAGCCTGCTCGATGTACTGGAGCCGCTCGCGGCCGAACGACAACTCCTGCAGCGCGCTGCGCGGGCCGGGCTCACCGTGCTGGCCGGCTGCTCCGGCACGGCGTTGCTGGCCTGTGCCGGCGTGCTCGACGGGCGGCGGGCCACCACGAGCTGGTGGCTGGCCGATGCCATGCGGCGGCACTTCCCTGCGGTGCAGCTGCAGCCCGAACAGGTGCTGGTGCACGACGCAGCCTGGGTCACCTCGGCGGGGCTCACCTCGTACTTCGATCTGGCGCTGTGGCTGGTCACGCAGCATGCGGGCGCGGCCGTCGCTCAGATGGTGTCACGCCTGCTGCTGCTCGAAGGCCGTCCGGCCGGCCAGTTGCCCTATGCGGTGGCCGCCGAACCGGCCGCACCCGGCCCGGTGGTGATGGAGCGGGCCCGGCGATGGCTGGCACGCCACCTCGACAAACCCTGGACGGTGCAGGCCCTGGCCGAGCATTGCCGCACCAGCGAGCGCACCCTGCTGCGCCGCTTTCGCGAGACGCTGGGGCAGACGCCGGTGCAGCACATGCAGCAGTTGCGGGTCGAGCGGGCCAAGCGGCTGCTCGAGTCGACGCTGAGGCCGTTCGACGACATCGCCGCGCGCTGCGGCTACCAGGACACCGCGGCCATGCACCGGGTCTTCAGGAAGTGGGCCGGGGTGTCGCCTCGGGAGTACCGGGAGCGATTCGGCCTGCGCCGCTGAGACCGCACAATCACGCACGTTTGCCCCGTTGCTCCCGCATGACTCCCCGACTCCGTCTCCTCGTGCGCCGAGCGCGCGAGGCCCAGCTGGCCCAGGTCGCCGGCAGCCTGACCTTCACGACCGTGCTGTCGCTCGTGCCCCTGGTCACGGTGGGCTTTGCACTGTTCACCCGCTTCCCGGCCTTCCAGCAGTTCCAGCGCGCCATCGAAGACCACCTGCTGCGCAGCCTGCTGCCCGCCGAGATGGCGCGCACCGTGCTGCGCCATCTGGGTCAGTTTGCCGCCAATGCCCATGGCCTGACCTGGGCCGGCTCCGCCTTCCTGCTGGTGGCGGCCCTGGCGATGATGCTCACCGTCGAGAACGCGCTGAACCAGATCTGGCAGGTGCGCCAGGGCCGGCCGCTGCTCAGGCGCCTGGGTCTGTACCTGCTGATGCTGGCGGCCGGGCCGCCGGTGCTGGGCGTGAGCCTGTGGGCCACCTCCAAGCTGCTCGGCGCGTCGCAGGGCTGGCTGCGCAGCCTGTCGCCGTCGGCCGAGTTCGTGCTGACGCTGGGCCCTGTCGCGCTGAGTTTCGTGGTGCTGGCTGCGCTGTTCCACACCGTGCCCAACACGCCGGTGCGCTGGCGTGACACGCTGCTGGCGGCGCTGCTGGCCAGTGTCGCGCTTGAACTGGGCAAACGCGGATTTGCGGCCTATGTGCTGACGCTGCCGACCTACCGCACCGTGTACGGTGCGTTTGCGGTGCTGCCGATCTTCCTGTTGTGGGTCTACTTCTCGTGGCTGGCCACCCTGGCGGCGGCGCTGGTGGCGGCCAGCGCGACGGCATCGCGCGGCCGGGGGGGCGCATCCGCGGGCGGCGCAGGCCGGCGCAGGCGGTCAGCCACCTGAGGCGGGCGCCGGCGCATTCAGCCAGGCCCGCAGGTAGGTCTTCAGTCGGGACCTGAGCCCGGTCTGGTTGTGCAGCGCACAGAAGTTCAGCGCGACCACCTGCACCACAAAGGCCTCGACCCCTTCGGCCAGCACGTCGGCCGGCACATCGGTGCGAAAGCGTCCCTTCGTGAGCCATTGCGCCACGATGCCGGTCATCCGGCCCAGACTCAGTGCGATCGGGCCGATGTCCTCGTGGGCGGCTGCGCCCGAGCGGCGCAGCATCACGTCGAACACATACCGTTCCGAGGTCATGAAGTCGAGCAGCGGCAGCAGCCGCTCGACCACCTGGTCGGCATTGGCCGGCGGCGTGCGGGCCTGGGCCTGGTCGAGCAGCGCATCGATGCGTTCGCCGATGAGCAGGTCCATCAGCGAATCCTTGTCGACAAAGTGCGCGAAGAAGGTGCCCTTGGCCACGCCGGCACGCAGCACGATCTCCTCGATGCGCAGCGACTCGTAGCTGCCCTGGGCGATGAGTTCATGGGCGACGGCCACCAGCCGTGCGCGGGTTTCGAGGGTTCGTTGCTGGACGGCCTTGCGCATGGCGGCGACTATGGCATGAGCCGGCAGCCCGCGTCAAAGACGCTCTCGCAAAAGTTGACCGCAGTCATTTTTGCGCCAATAATTGACCACGGTCATTAAATGGGGCACCCATGAAGCGCATCTACATCCTCGACGGCCATCCGGCGGCCGGTTCGCTGTCACGCAGCCTGGCGTTGGCCTACGCCGACGCCGCCCGCGCCGCCGGCCATGAGGTCAGGCTCACTCACCTGCACGACCTGCAGTTCGACGCCGACTTCGGCCAGGCCAGCTTCCGCGCCAGCAAACCGCTCGAACCCGCGCTCGAGCAGACGCTGCAGGACCTGGCCTGGAGCGAACACTTCGTGCTGGTCACGCCCATGTGGTGGGGCGGACTGCCGGCCAAGCTCAAGGGCCTGATCGACCGCGCCTTCCTGCCCGGTCGAACCTTCGACCCGCGCAACCCCACCCGCGTCGGCTTGCCCGCGCCGCTGCTGCAAGGGCGCAGCGCCCGGGTGATCCTCACCTCCGACACACCGGGCTGGTTCATGCGGCTGATCTACCGCAATGCGCTCATCTGGCAGCTGCGCGGCCAGATCCTGGGGTTCGTGGGCATCCGCCCCTCCCGCTTCACCCACCTCTCGGGCGCGAGCGAACCTCGCCCCGGCGCCGTGGCCCGCTGGCTGGGCCAGGTGCAGCGGCTGGGGGCGCAGGGGGTGTGAGCGCGGCGACGTTCAAGCCGCAGGCGCTTGCGCGAAGGCCTGAGCCCGTTCGTTGGCCCGCGCCAGCCCGTGCGGGGTCGGCGGCGAGACAAAAAACGAGACGGGCAGTGTCCTGAGGCCCGCCGGATCGCGGGCGGCCCGCAGGACATCTCGCAAGCGCACCACTTCGGGTGAGCGCATGGCCAGCCGGCGGACGACGGCCTCGGGCAGCATGCGCGAGGGCAGCTCGAGCGTCTGGACGTAGGTCGGGTTCTCGCGGAACAGGCCGCGACACAGTTCCTGCCCGTCCGCCGACAGCATCAGGTAGGTGTCCGAGAACTCGATGCCCTTGCTGGCCAGCACGCGACGTCCCAGGGCGATCGGAACAAAACGCAGGGTGTCCGCGATCTGCTGTCGCGGATGGTTCTCCCGGTCCAGGATCAGGGAGTGCGCCGTGTCGTCCAGGCCATCACCCACGGCGGCGCACCCGGTGTTGCCCCCGCCGTTGCCCCCGCTGTTGCCCCCGCTGTTGCACCCGGGTTCGCACTGGCCGACCAGATCGAGGTAACGAAGGATGGTCTGCAGGACGGTGGGCCGCACCTGCTCAGCGGCGATGAGCAGCTTGCGGCAGACCTCCCTCACCTGCGGGAACTCGGCCGCCAGCCAGTCAGCCGGCAGGTAGGCATGTTCGAGTCGTATCGCCCAGGGCACGCACTGGTTCGATGCGCGCCGCAGGACCTGATCCTCCGGGCCGGCCAGCGCCGCGGGCAGATGGATGCCGCCATCCTGCTCGGCCATGCCGAAGGTGCGCATCCACATCGGAAAGCGTGCGAACGTCGGGTCGTCGATCGAGAACCAGCGCATGCCTGACTCCATGGTCATCCGGGGCGTCGGGCCGACAAGGCAAAGCAGGCCGGCGGGACGGAACGGGATGGGCGGCCCGTCGACGGCCCTGACCCGGCTCGACTGTAGCCACGACACCGTGGCCGACGGAATCGCGAAGTTCTCATGCTGCCGTTGAGCATTCCTCAACGGCAACCGTCTGGGATCACCTGGTTCAGCGTGCAGCACCCGCAGGCCGCGGCTCCAGCAGCCCGCCGTAACCAAGCAGTTCGCCCAGCACCGGCACGGTGAACGACACAGAGAACTCGTACCGGCCATCGACCACCCGTTTGTAGGCGCGCGAGGCCGGAAACAGCCACAACGGCAAGGGCAGGCCCAGCATGCGCACCTCACGCTGCACCCAGAACCAGCCGCCTTGTTGCAGGTCGACGCCCAGCTTGAGCTTCAGGGGGCCGGTGGTCTCATGCCAGCAACCTTCGGGATAGCGGCCGTGCGGCACGAAGACCGAAACCATCCTGTGTCCGGGATGGAAGGTGCGCGCCCAGTGCAGTGCGCGCCCGTCGTGTGCGATGTTCACCTCCAGCGGCACCGGCCCCGCCTGCGGCGGCAGCCCGAGCCGGCGCGCCAGGCGGCGCCCCAGCACACCGGCCAGGCCACGGGCGATGCGGATGTCCACCGTGCCGCTGAGTTGTCCTCCGTCCCGATGCAGTGCCTGCAGCAGCGGATCGAGCTGCAGGAACGCATCACCAAACCATTCCACGACCGGATTTGTCATGCCGGGAGTCTGCACCGGGCCGGCCGATCATGCCAGGGTGCATGGCTCGCGTGATCTTGCGGCTTGCTGCCAAAGCGGTAGATTCGGGGCTGTCGACCCTCCAGAACCCAGCAATGACGCCACACCGGCCTGCGCGCGCGGCGCGCAGCAAGGCCCGAAAACTGCCCTCGCCCCGGTGCGTGCGCGCCAGCGTGTCGCTGACGGTGCTGATCGCGCTGGTGTGTGTGGTGGCGAGCGTGGGCATCTGGGCCACCGCCCTGCAGCGCATCGCGTTCGAGCGCGAACAGGCGGTGGCGGCGGCCAAGAAGGCGAATGCGAACCTGGCCATTGCCTTCGAACAGCAGGTGTTTCGCACACTCAAGGCGGCCGAGCAGGTGGCAGCGTTCGTGCGTGAGCAGTACCGCCTGCACGGCCCGGCGATCGACCTGCTCGCATGGGTGGAGCGCGGGGTCATCCGCGAGGCGATGTTCACCATCGTCAGTGTGGTGGACGAGCACGGCGACATCGTCGCCAGCAGCACGCCGCGTGCGACAGGACGGGTGAACTATGCCGACCGTGAGTTCTTCAACGCCCAGCGGCAGGCCGACCAGGACCTGCTGTTCGTGAGCCCGCCGGTGCTCGGGCGTGTGTCAGGACGGTGGCAGGTGCCGATGTCGCTGCGCATCACGCGCAACGACGGCAGCTTTGGCGGCGTGGTGGTGATGTCGGTCGACCCGGCCAACTTCACCGACTTCCATCGGCAGGCGGCGCTGGGCGAACAGGGCCTGCTCGAGCTCACCGGCCTGGACGGGGTGGTGCGCGGGCGCAAGCTTGGCGGGCAGACCACCTTTGGCGGCGACGCATCAGACCGCGTCTGGTTCCGGCGGCGCCAGGCCGCGCCGGAGGGTGAGCTGCTCGACGAGGGGGACGCACCCGACGGGGTGGCGCGTATCGTGAGCTACCGCACCATGGCGGGCTATCCGCTGATGGTGGCCGTGGGCACGGCCTACGAGGCGGAGATGGCGCCGGTGCGTCAGCGCCGCGTCACCTACCTGGCGGTGGCGGCCACGGCCACGGCCGGCCTGCTGGTGGCCGGCGGGCTGCTGATCCTGATGCTGGCGCGCCAGCGCCGCGTGGCCGAGGCCCTGCAGGCCAGCGAGGCGCTCTTCAAGGCCACCTTCGATCAGGCCGCCATGGGCATCATGCATGTGGCACCCGACGGTCGCATCCTGCGTGCCAACGACAAGCTCTGTCGCCTGCTGGGGTATGCCGAACACGAGCTGATGGAGCGCACCGTCTTCGACCTGGGCGAACCGGCCCGTCGCGACGAGGCGCGGCAGTTCCTGGCCCATCGCCTGTCGGCAGCCTCGCCGGTGTTTTCACCCGAGATCGAAAAGCCCTACCGACGCAAGGACGGCACCGTGCTGTGGGTCTGCGAAGCGCTGGGTGTCGTGAAGGATGCGGCCGGTCGCCCCGACTTCCTGGTGGCGGTGGTGCAGGACGTCACCGCGCGCAAGGACCTGGAGGCCCGCCTGTCGCACGACGCGCTGCACGATGCGCTGACCGGCCTGCCCAACCGGGTGATGTTCGAGGACCGCTTCGAGCGTGTGCTCGAGTCGGCCCGTCGTCACGACCGGCTGGCCGCGATGCTCTACATCGACCTCGACGGGTTCAAGGCGGTCAACGACAGCCGGGGTCACGCCGCCGGCGACCTGCTGCTGCAGCAGGTGGCACGCCGGCTCGAAGGCTGTGTCCGGGCCGAGGACACGGTGGCCCGCTTCGGCGGGGACGAGTTCGGCATCATCCTGACGGTGCTGACCCAGGAGGACGATGCCGAGGTGGTGGCGCTGAAGGTACTGCAGGCGCTGGCCCAGCCCTTTGTGGTCGAGGGTGAGTCAGTGAACATTTCGGGCAGTGTGGGGGCAGCGCTGTTCCCGCTGCACGGGCGCGACCTGGCCCACCTGGTCGCGCATGCCGACCACGCGATGTACGCCGCCAAGGCTGCCGGGCGCAACCGCTTCAGCTGGGCCGAGGCCGATCACCGGCACGACGCCTGAGCCGCGAACCCGGCGGCACCTGCGGCCGGCGAACGTGTCAGCGGGAGGCAGGCCCCGCCACGGGCGCGGGGCCACTGGGCAGGCGCACGAGGTCCAGCCAGTACCGGCCCAGGATGTGCACGATGTCCAGCAGGCCGGTGAAGCTCACCGGTTTGGTGATGAAGGAGTTGCTTCCATCCTCGTAGCTGCGTCGCACGTCCTCGTCGGACTTCGAGGTGGTGAACACGACCACCGGGATCTGGCGCAGTTGCGGATGCGACTTGATCTCCTGCAGCGCTTCGCGGCCGTCCTTGCGCGGCATGTTCAGGTCCAGCAGGATCAGGCAGGGCATGGGGTAGGCCTGTTCGTCGGCATAGGGCCCGCGTCGCAGCAGGTAGTCGAGCAGGGCTTCGCCATCGACAACAAAGCGCAAGGGGTGGCCCACGCCGCATTCGGCAAAGGCCTCTTCGGTCATCAGACGGTCATCGGGATCGTCGTCGGCCATGAGGATGGCCGACGGGCTGGCATGCATCGGCATGATGAGGGTCCTGGGGGCGGGCACCACGTTTGCGCGGTGTGGCATTCACACCGCGCTGATGGGCGCCTGGGCGGCAGACAGGTCGGGCCGGGCCTGCCGTGATGGCAGGAGGAGGGTGAATCGTGCGCCCAGCCCGGGTTCACCGGCCGCTTCGACGTGGCCGCCATGGCGTTCCACGATACGTTGCACGATCGCCAGACCGATGCCCGTGCCGTCGAATTCCTCGCGGGTATGCAGTCGCTGGAAGGGTGAGAATATTTTGGCCGCATGACGGCTGTCAAATCCGATGCCATTGTCCTGGACGACAACGCGCCATCGCGCGCCGTCGTCGATGGCCGACGCGGTGATCCGTATCCGCGCAGGGCGTTGCGGGTCTCTGAACTTCAGCGCATTGGACAGCAGGTTCTGGAACAGCTGGCGCAGCTGCAGGGCGTCGCCGGGCACGGTCGGCAGCGGCCCGACGTCGATGTGCGCGGCACTGGCTTCGATGGCAGCCTCCAGGTCGTCGATCACCCCCGTGCAGACGGTGCCCAGGTCCACCAGAGTGAAGGGCTCGTTGCGTGATGCCACACGCGTGTAGCCCAGCAGCGCGTCGATCAGGCTGTTCATGCGCTGTGCGGCCCGGTCGATGCGCTGCAGTTGGTCGACCACCGTGGCCGGCAGGGCCTGCTCGTGCCGGGTCAGCAGGCGATCGCAGAAGGTGCGGATCTTGCGCAGCGGCTCCTGCAGGTCGTGCGAGGCCACGAAGGCGAAGTCCTGCAGCTCCCGGTTGCGCCGCTGCAGCTCGGCCAGGGTGCGCTGCAGCTGCTCCTGGGCGCGACGACGTTCGGTCACGTCGCGGAAGTAGATCGCCAGCCCCTCGGCGGACGGGTAGGCCTTGACCTCGAACCAGCGGTCCAGCGGGGCATAGAACTCCTCGAACGACACCGCCTGCTGCTCGCGCACTGCACGGCGGTAGTGGTGCTCGAAGCTGGTCGCGTCGGGGAACTCCTCCCACACGTCGCGGCCCAGCACCTTGCTGCGCTCGCGCAGCAGCAGGTGTTCGGCCTCGCGGTTGAGGTAGGTGAGTCGCCAGTCCGGATCCAGCATGATGAAGGCGTCGGTCAGGCTTTCCAGCGTGCGTGTCAGCCGTTCGGACAGGTCGCGCGCGCGCCACTCGGCGTCGCGGCGCTCGGTGATGTCCTGGAAGGCGCCCTGGATCTGCACGATGCGGCCGTCGACGTCGCGCACGGCCTGGCCGATGGCACGCACCCAGATGCAGCGACCGCGCGCGGTCACGATCTGCAGTTCGTCATCGAACGGCGTGCCGTCGCGCAGGCAGGCGTCCACGTGCGCCGTGATGCGGGGCAGCGAGTCGGCCGTGTAGTGCGCAAGCGCCTGCGCCACGGTGGGTGAGGTGCCCGGAGGCAGCTCATGGATCTCGCACACGGTGTCGGACCACTGCACCCGGTCATGGCCCACACCGACCAGCCAGCCGCCCACACGGGCCACCTTGCCGGCCATGCGCAGCAGGGTTTCCTGGCGCTGCTGCTGCAGGGCGAGTTCGCGCTGTCCGGTGATGTCTTCGATCGTGCGGACCAGATGGGTGACGTCGCCCGCCGGCGAACGCACCGCCGACACCCGGGTGAGGGCCCACACGATACGACCATCACGGGCCAGGTAGTGGCGCTCCCCGCTCCAGTCGGATGGGCTGCCGCCGAGCAGTGCGTCACGCACCGCCTGGTCGGCGGCATGTTCGTCGGGCGAGAGCAGCGTGGCATGTGGCTGCTGTTCAAGCGCGGTGCGGTCGCAGCCCAGCAGCCTGCAACAGGCCGGATTGACGGCCACGACGTGGTCCTGCGGGTCGGTGATCACCATGCCCACCGATGCCATCTCGAACAGGGCCAGCCAGGGTGCCAGCGCGCCGGCGGACGGCGTGGCGCCGGGCTCGCTCAGCGAGGAGGTGGCAGTATCCATGAAGACTCTCCTGCGGCTTGCATGGTGGACGGGCCTCGGCCTACCATGCAGGTTCGCTCACCGGCGCCCAGGCGCGCGAGGGCTGCCTCATGGCACACGACATGCAACAAGCCGATCTCCTGCGTGACCGCATCCTGGCCGTCACCCGTGCCGTGCTCGAACACCACGGCCTGTCCGCCGGCGGGGCCGAGGTCGGCCTGCGCAGCTTTGGCGGTACCGACGGCGGTGTGCCGGGCATCATGCTGTTCGTGCGGCTGAACGTCTGGCAGCCCGAGCTGCTGCTGCTCAGCAAGATCATCGAAAAGCGCATCCGGGACACCCTGTGGCAGCAGCTCCAGGTGCGGGCCGGGTATGTCTACTGGCGCATCGGCAGCGATGTCGACACCCCCTATGACCACACCGAGGAGTTCCCGGTGCGGGCGCGGCGCGAGCGGGTGGCCTCGCTGGTGGCCGAGGCCCAGGCGCGCGGCAGCACGCTGCCCGAGAACGCGCCCATCACCGACTGGTCGGACATCGACGCGCCTGACGACCCGCCGCCCGAACCCGCGCCGCCCAACCCGCTCGGGCCGGACTTTCCGATCAAGCTCTGAGGCCGAATCGGCATTCATGCCGCGCCGGCACTGCCGCCCCCGCCCCCGCCCGAGCCGCCGCTGCCGGCCGCCAGCATGCGCTGGTGAGAAAACGCCTCGCGGATGTGCGCACGCAGCGTGTCGTCTTCCCAGGGTTTGGTCAGGAAGCGGTAGATGGCGCCGCGGTTGATCGCCTCGGTGATGGTGGCCAGGTCGGTGTAGCCCGACAGCACCATGCGCACGGTGTGCGGGTAGAGCGACTTCACCTCGCCGAGGAAGTCGGTGCCGCAGATCTCGGGCATGCGCTGGTCGGACAGCACCACCTGCACCTCGTTGGAGGCCAGCAACTCGAAGGCGGCTCGGGCCCCGTCGGCCGTCAGGATGCGGTAGCCGTCATGGCGCAGCACCCGCACCAGCGAACGCAGGATGTTGGGCTCGTCGTCCACCAGCAGCAGCGTGGGTCGGCTGTCGCCGTCGGTCTCGTCGGCGGGGCGCAATGCGGCGCGCGCGCGCGAGGAGGTGAGGAAGGTCTCGAAGGCCTGGGCATCGAGCGGCCGCGAGAACAGGTAGCCCTGGCCTTCGTCGCACAGGTGGCGCCGCAGATAGTTGAGCTGGGATTCGGTCTCGACCCCTTCGGCAATCACCCGCAGCCCCAGGTGGTGGGCCATCGCGATGATGCTCAGCGTGATCGACGCGTCCTCGGCGTTGGTGGTGATGTCGGTCACGAAGGCGCGGTCGATCTTGACCTTGTCGACCGGCATGCGCTTGAGGTAGCTCAGGCTCGAAAAGCCGGTGCCGAAGTCGTCGATCGACATGTGCACCCCCAGCGCGCGCAACCGGTGCAGCACCTCCATCGCGCGGCCGCTCTGGTCCATCATGACCGACTCGGTCAGCTCCAGTTCCAGCTTCGACGGGTCCAGGCCGGTCTCGGCCAGCGCGGCCGCCACCGTCTGCTCGAACTGCGGACGCACGAACTGCAGGCCCGAGATGTTGACGGCCACTGAACAGTCGATCAGTCCGCGGCGTATCCATTCGGCCGCCTGGCGGCAGGCCTCGCGCAGCACCCACTGGCCGATGGTGACGATCTGGCCGGTGTCTTCGGCCACCGGAATGAAACGGCTGGGCGCCACCTGGCCCAGTTCGGGGTGGTTCCAGCGCAGCAGCGCCTCGATGCCGCACAGGCGGCCCGAGCCCAGTTCGATCTGCGGCTGGTAGTGCAGCGAGAACTCCTGCCGCTCGATGGCGACCTGCAGCCGGTTGCGCAGCTCCAGGCGCTCGCGGGCGCGCAGGTCCAGGTCGTCGGTGTAGACATGGTAGGTGTTGCGCCCGGCCTTCTTGGCGGCAAACATCGCCAGGTCGGCATGGCCGATCAGCTGGCTGGGCGACAGGGTGTCGGGCGAGGCCAGCGCAATGCCGATGCTGCAGGTCAGGTGGGCCGCCTGGCCGGCCATCAGGTAGGGGCGGGCCAGGTCCTGCAGCAGGTGCTCGGCCACGGCGATGACGTCGTCGCCACGCTGCAGGTCCGGCAGCACGGCCACGTACTCGTCGCTGCCCAGCCGGCACACCGAGTCGCCGTCGCGCAGCGCCTGCACCAGTCGCTGCGCCACCTCGCGCAGCAGCTGGTCGCCCTGGTCGTGACCGAGCGAATCGTTGATGGCCTTGAACTGGTCGAGGTCGATGAACAGCACGGCCACCGTACGCCCGCTGCGGCGCGCCAGGCTCAGCGCCTGCTGAAGGCGGTCCTGCAGGGTCTCGCGCGAGGGCAGGTCGGTCAGGCTGTCGTGGGTGGCGCGGTGGGCCAGCTCGGCCTCGTGCTGCTTGCGCTCGGTGATGTCGTTCTGCAGGCCGACGAAGTGGGTGATGCGGCCGTTGGCGTCGCGCACCGGGCTCAGGCTGAGCTCGTTCCAGAACAGCGTGCCGTCCTTGCGGTAGTTGCGCAGCACCACCTGGATGTCCTCGCCGCGGGCGATGGCGTCGCGCACAGCCCGGCGCTCCGGCTGGTCGGTATCGGGCCCTTGCAGGAAGCGGCAATTGCGGTTGAGCACCTCCTCGCTGCGGTAGCCGGTGATGCGCTCGAATGCCGGATTGACGTACACGACCGGCATGTCATCGGCCAGGGCATCGGCAATGACGATGCCGTTGGCGCTCTGGGTCATCGCGCGCTGGCCCAGCAGGGCGTCGCGCCGCGACTGCAGCTCGTCGGTCACGTCACGCACCGTCAGCAGCCGCCCCGGCTGCCCTTCCCATTCGGTGACGCTGGTGCGCAGTTCCACGTCACGCAATCGCCCGTCGGACAGCGTGAGCTGGCGCTGGACGGCCTCGTCCTGCGAGGCGATCAGCACCGGTGGCAGCGAGCCGCCCCGCTTCACCTGGCCGTCCAGCAGGGCCTCGGCCGCCGGGTTGAGGTACTCGACGCGGTCATCCACCACCACCAGCAGTGCGTCCAGCGTGTCCTGCAGCACGCCGCTGAGCGTGCTCTCCAGGCGTTGCGCCTGGCTCTGTGCAGCGGCGAGTTCCGTGAGGTCGTCGAGCATCACCAGCCAGGCGGCCCCTTCGCCGAATTCGAAGGCATGCGGCGACAGTTCAACCTGCACCGCCGTGCCGTCGGGCCGCAGCAGTGCACCGCGCAGCGCTTCGGGCATCTCGCGCTCGGCCGTCCGGGCCAGTTGCTGCAGCAGCTGACCCTGCCAGTGCGGTGCGGCCAGCTCGTCCAGGCGCAGCTGCCCGAGCCGTTCGCCGGCCCGACCCAGCAGCCGGGCTGCCGAGCCGTTGGCCAGCATGATCTCGCCGTCGTGCGGCGCCACGAGCATCATGGCCAGCGGGTGGTCGTCGAACAGCAGGCGGTAGCGCATGGCGCCGTCCTGCAGGGCACTCATCAGCCGGTGGCGCTCGACCGCATGCCGGATGCTGCGGCCCAGCATCGCGGCGGTCAGTCCGGCCTTGGGCAGGTAGTCGGCGGCACCACTGCGCAGGGCCGAACGGTCGGCCTCCAGGTCGTCACGCCCGGTCAGGATCAGCACCGGGCTGCGTACACCTTCCCGCGCGCACAGCGCGATGAAATCGAGCGCCGTACCGGCGCCCAGGTAGTAGTCGACCATGTACAGGTCGTGGTCGCGCTGGCGCATCGGTTCGATCGCCGCATCGAGGCTGGGCACCCAGTCCATGTCGACCTGCAGTTCGGCCAGGTCGCCCAGCAGGTCGCGCAGGATGAAGACGTCTTCCTCGTCGTCCTCGACCAGCAGGATGCGGTAGCGCGCGGTGAGTGTCATGCGGGGTCAGGTGGGCAGTTGCACGGTGTCGAGCCAGTAGCGCTCCAGCGTGTGGACCATCTGCACCAGATCGTCCATGCGGGCGGGCTTGGTGATATAGGAGTTTCCACCGAGCGCATAGACCTGGTCGACGTCGTCCTGCGACACCGAGGTGGTGAACACCACCACCGGAATGCGGCGCCAGCGTGTGTCGGCCCGCAGCCGGCGCAGGGCCTCGCGGCCGTCCAGGCCGGGCATGTTCAGGTCGAGCAGGATCAGGCTGGGCAGGGCCGATTCGCAAGAGCTGCTGCCCTCGTGGCGTTCGGCCAGGTCGCGCAGCAGGCCCAACCCGTCCTCGACAAAACGCAGTTCGATGGCCGCAGGCGTGTGCGCGAAGGCTTCGCACAGCATCTCGCGGTCGTCCGGGTCGTCCTCGGCCACCAGGATCAGCGTGGCAGGTTGGCGGGTGGTCATGGGGTGTCGGCTCCCTCGGGGGTGGCGGCAGGCAGGTGAACGGAAAACACCGACCCGACGCCGGGGGTGGATTGCACGTCGATGCGCCCGCCATGGCGCTCGACGATCTTCTTGACGATGGCCAGCCCGATGCCCGAGCCGTCATAGCGGCCGCGGCCGTGCAGGCGCTGGAAGGGCTGGAAGATCCGGGCCGTCTGGGCCGGATCGAAACCGATGCCGTTGTCACACACCTCGATCACCACGCTGGCCGGTGTGTCGTCCGCAGCGGGTACATGGCGGGTGCTGACCTGCACCCGGGCCGGGCGCTGCGGCTCGGTGAACTTCAACGCGTTGGACAACAGGTTGAGCAGCACATGGTGCAACTGCCCCCGGTCGGCCAGCACCGTATGCGGCGCCTGCACCTCGACCTGCGCGCCGGTGGCGGTGAGCGTGGGCTCCAGGTCCTGCTCGAGCAGTTCGCCCAGCAGCGCCTGCACGGGCACGGGCTCGGGATGGCGCTCGCGTGTGCTCACGCGTGAGTAGGCGAGCAGGTCCTGGATCAGGCCGCGCATGCGGGCGGCAGCGCCGGCCATGCGTTCGACATAGTCGCGCGCGCCCTCGCTCAGCTCGGCGGCATGCTTGACCTGCAGCCGGTCGGCAAAGGCGAGGATCTTGCGCAGCGGCTCCTGCAGGTCGTGCGAGGCCACGAAGGCGAACTCCTGTAGCTCCTGGTTCGACCGTTCCAGGTCGGCGAGCAGCCGCTGGGCCTCACGTTCGGCCTGCAGCCGTTCGGTCACGTCACGGGCCACGGCATAGAACAGACCGTCCGGGCCCATGCTGCCGGTCCACTCCATCCAGCGGTACTCGCCGTCGGCGGTGCGCACGCGGTTGACCAGCGTCTTGACCGTGTCGGTGCCGGTGTTGTCGTAGTAGGCCTGGGCGGTGCGGTCGCGATCGTCGGGGTGGACAAACCGGTTGAACGGGCCGGACAGCAGTTCTTCGACCGAGCAGCCCAGCAGGCGGCTGAAGGCGGGGTTCACCTGCCGCGGCACACCCTGCGCATCGGCGGTCAGGAACATGTCGCGCGACAGCGTGAAAAACGCGTCGCGCTCCTGCATGTGGCGATGCGCGCGCTGCAGGTCGGTGATGTCGCGCAGCGCAGCCACGCAGGCGCGCACCTGGCCCGATTCGCGCAGCGGTGCCAGCGTGTAGGCCAGCGTCAGCGCGCCGCCGGTGGCGCGGTCGATGCGTCCGTCGCTGCCGCCGAGGCTGCGGCCGCTCTCGACCACCTCGCGCGCCAGTTCGGTCAGCGTGCGTCCGCCCAGGTCGACGCGAGCCAGCGCCCCGGCCACGTCGTCGCCTTCGCCCAGGTCCAGCAGGCGACGGCTGGCGGGGTTGCTGAAGACCACCTGGCCATCAGCCGCCACGCTGATCAGGCCTTCACCCACACTGCGTGCCACCGCCTCGACCAGGTCGAGCTGGCGTTGCAGCGCCTGTTCAGCCTGCGCCGCGCGCTGGTAGAGCCGCTCGCCTTCGGAGGCAGCGGCCGCCATCTGCGCAAACTGCGTCAGGATGGCCAGGTCGTCGTTGTCGTACTGGCCGTCGACCTTGTCGGAGGCCTGCACCAGCCCGATCACCCTGCCGTCGCGCCCGAACATCGGCACCGCCATCCAGCCCGGCAGCGGCGGATGGGCCGAGGCCTGGTCGCCAAAATGCCGGAAGCGCGGATGCGCCTCCAGCTCGGCCTGGGTCAGCATCATCGGCTGCCCGGTCTCGAGCACGACCGCATAGATGCCGGAGCCATCGGGCTGCACATCGTAGTCGCGCCAGCGGGCGTATTTGTCGGACAGCGAGGTCGCGTGGATGTCCTGCGCCTGGCCGTTGCCGGCGCTCAGGCTGATCACGGCCATGTGCGAGCTCACCAGCACCCGAGCCTGGTCCACCAGGTACTGCAGCAGGCCGCCCTCGCCCATGCGCCGACCGACGTCCACCGCAATTCGCCCGAGCGTGGCCAGCCGCGCGCTTTGTGTCTCGGCGCGCACGAGGGCGCGGCGCATCGAGTACTCGGCCAGCTTGCGCTGGGTGACGTCGATGCCGTAGATCAGCACCGCTGCGGCGTCGTCGTCCTCCAGGCCTGACAGCGACAGCCGCACATGCTGGCGCACGCCGGAGGGCTGGCCCATGCTCAGCTCGATCTCGCTCGGGCGCGCCTGGCGCTGGTGGGCGAGCCGTGCGATGGCCTCGCGCAGCACACGTTGCTGGTCGGTCGGGAACAGCGCGGCAAAGTCGCGCCCGGCCATGTCCTGCGATCCCAGGCCGTAGAGCTGCACCGCACCGCGGTTCCAGAGCACGACGGCCCCTGCCATGTCCACCGCCACGATGGCATCGCGCGTGCGTTCGATCAGCTGGGCCTGCAGCGCAATCTGGCGGTTCTTGCGCGACACCTCGGTGATGTCGGTGGCCAGCAGGTAGTAGCCCTGCTGTTGACCTTCGACCTCGATCGGCGCCACCGACACCGCCAGCTCCAGGTCGGTGCCGTCCTGGCGGCGGGCGGCCACCGTCACATAGGGCAGGGCGGACGCCGCATGCGCCCAGGCAGCAAAGTCTTCCGGGGCCGCGGCTGGATCGCGCCACAGCGCATGCACCGCACGACCCAGCCAGTCGTCCACCGTACCGCCCAGGACCGTCGGCACCCGTTCGTTGCCCTCGACGACCTGGCCGGTGGTGTCCAGGGCCAGCGCGGCCGCCGGCACATGCGCGAACAGCGAGCGCGCCCTCAGTTCGCTGTGCAGCTGGGCCTGGCGCTGACGTTCGCGCTGGATCGCGATGCCGGCCAGGTCGGCGCCGGTCTCGGCCAGCGTCAGGGTCCAGGCGTCGGGCGCACGCACCTCGTCGTAGTGGAAGGCCAGCGTGCCCAGCACCTCCTGCCCGGCGCCGAAGATCGGAGTCGACCAGCAGGCCCGCAGGCCATGCGGCAGGGCGGCATCGCGGTAGTCCTGCCAGAGCGGGTCGGTGGCGATGTCGTCCACATGCACGAACGCACGCCGGTAGGCGGCCGTGCCGCACGAACCGGCCTGCGGCCCGATCGGTGCGCCGTCGATCGCGCGGCAGTAGTCCGGCGGCAGGCGCGGCGCGGCGCGCACGTGCAGGGTCTGGCGGTCGGGGTCGAGCAGCATCACCGAACCGCGCATGCCGGGGGCCTGTTGTTCGAGCGACTCGACCACGGCCAGCAGCACTTCGTCGAGTGCACGGTCACGCGCGATCAGCGACAGCACCATGCGCTGCTGCATCTCCAGGTCGGAGCGGCGCCGGCCTTCGGTCACGTCGCGCCCGATGCAGAACATCTGCTGGCGCTGGGCATCCCAGCGCACCGTCCACGACAGCACGACGAGGTGGCCGTTGGCGTGGCTGTAGCGATTCTCGAAGTTGGCCGCTGGCTGGCCGGTGGTGGCCTCCTGCAGCGCCTCGCTGGTCATCAGCTCATCGCGGGCGTCCAGGAACTCGCGGTAGTGCCGGCCGACCAGTGCCTCCGGTGCGATGCCCAGGATGGCCTGGCTGGCCGGGTTGACACGCAGGAAGCGGCCGCGCCCCGAGACGATGCAGATGAGGTCGCGCGAGTATTCGAGCACCAGCCGGTTTTCGTCCTCGATGCGCTGGCGATCGATCTCGGCCAGGCGCCGTTCGGTGACGTCCTGCCAGGTGCCGGCCAGGTGCTCGTGCGGCTCGCCGGGCGGCGCATGGCGCTGCAGCCGCAGCACGACATACATCGGCGACTCGCGTCCCGGCAGGGTCAGGCGGTGTTCGAGCTGCTGCGGCAGGCGCGACGCCATGGCCTCGCCGCGCAGGGTTTCCACCTCGGCGCGATCCTGGGGGTGCACCCAGGCCAGCCAGCCGGCATGGTCACCCGGCAGCATGGTCGGGCTCACGCCCAGCACCAGTTCGGCCTGCTCCGACCAGCGCAGCGACCCGCTGGCAGGGTCGAGCTGCCAGGCGACGATGCGCGCCATCAGCTGGGCTTCGAGCAGGGCGCGACGCGCCGACTCCAGGGCCTCGACACGGCGCAGCTGTTCATCGCGCAGCGCCTGCTGGGCCTGCAGGCGCTCCTGCGTTTCTGCGGCCAGCCGCTGGCTGGCGGCCGCGGCATCGGCACTGCGTCGGCGTGCCTCGTACGACAGCCGCAGGCTCATGGCCGCCAGAAAGCTCAGCAGCAAGCCCAGCAGCAGCACGGCAGGCGAGGCCTGCTCAAGCTCGCGGGCCACCAGCTCGGGGGTGGGCCAGGTGGCGAGTTCGAAGTTCTGGCCGAGCAGGGCGAATTCACGCGCCATCACATAGCCGCTGCGCTGGTCGCTGGCCTGGGCACTGAGCACACGCCGGCGCAGGCGCAGCTCATGGCCATGGTCGGGGGGCAGGCCCACGCCGATCTCGTCGAGCAAGGCCGCAGGGTCGAACACGGCGCCCATCACCCAGGCCGGCTGCTGACCTTCGGGCACCACGCGGAAGACCAGACCTTGCGGTGTGTCCAGCAGGCTCACCGAGTCCGGGCCGGCACCGCCACGCAGCGGCGGCCACAGCCCCAGCAGGGTGGAGGCCAGTTCGTCGGCGCCGTGTCGTGCGTCGGGCCGCTGCAGCAGTCGAGGTCCCTGCGCATCGACCAGCGCCAGCGCCTGCAGCCCGCGAAAGTCGCGGAAGTACGTGGCCGCATCCACCGGGTTGAAGCCCTGTGACGGCGCGGCCCCGGCGATGGCTGTGGCGGGTGCGACCTGCCAGGCGCGGGTGCGCTCGGCCAGCCTCACCACGGCCCGGGCGCGCGACATCAGGGTCTGCGTGACGATGCGTTCGGCCCGTTCGGTGGCCAGGCGGGCCTGGGCGCTCAGCACCTGCACCTGGGTGAACGCGAGCGAGAACCAGGTCACGATGGCAAACAGCGTGCCGCCCAGGGCCACGAGCACCACACCGGCTTCAAGCCGGAACGCCTCGCGGCGCACCCGCGGCAGGCTGGCCACGGCCCAGGCCAGGCCCAGCGCCAGCAGCGCCCCGGCCGTGAGCGGCGACATGCGCAGCGCACCGCCCAGCGTGAAGCCGGTGTCCCACTGCGCCCACCAGCCCAGGGCCGCGAGTGCGCCCAGTGCCGCCACGCCTGCGGCCAGCGCCTGGCGCAGACGGGTGTGCTGCTCGGGCCACACGCCCACGAGGCCGGCCACGAGCAGCGCCACCGCGGTGTTTGTCGCCATCTTGTTGAGCCAGGGGGCCTCCTGGGGGGCCACGTAGGCGAGGAACAGCATGTCCAGGTCGATGGTCGCCCAGCCGGCCCGCTGCAGCAGTGCTGCCCCGGCCAGGAGCACCACCGCCAGGGACAGCCAGCGTCCCAGCACGACATGGCCCTGCAGCCTGACCACCAGCGACAACGCCGACACCGCCAGGGCCGCCGCGGTATTGAAGGCGGTGGGCACCGACTGGCCGCCGGTGGCGATCACCGGCACCACACCTTCGACCCAGCCGACGGCAACGGCCAGGCCGAATCCCAGCACCATCAATGCGAGCAGCAGCGCCGTGCTCTTGAGCTGCCGTGTGATCACTGTGGCTCCGCCCGTGCCGTGGTCATGACGTTGCGCACGTGGTCAGCTTCCCCAGGCGGTGGCCGGGGCATCACCGGCCACCGGCTGGCGCAGCGGCAGCCAGAACCGGAAGGTGGTGCCCTGGCCCAGTGTGCTGTCGGCACGGATCCAGCCGTGGTGCTTGCGCACGATGCTGTACGAGATCGACAGACCGAGCCCCGTGCCCTTGCCCACCGGCTTGGTGGTGAAAAACGGCTCGAAGATGCGCTCGAGGAACTGCGGCGCGATGCCCACGCCGGTGTCGGTGATCGACACCTGCACACCGTCGTCCAGCGCCTCGGTGCGCACGGTGATCTGGCCCTGGCCGTCGATCGACTGGGCCGCATTGACCAGCAGGTTCATCAGCACCTGGCCGATCTGCGACGGCAGGCACTCGACCTCGGGCAGCTCGGCATAGTCCTTGACCACGGTGGCGCGGTACTTGATCTCGTTGGCCGCGACCTGCAGCGCACCGTCGATGCACGAGTGCAGGTCGATCTGGCGGAAGTCGCTGTCGTCGTCGACGCGCGAGAAGTCCTTCAGCGCGCGCACGATCTGCTTGACGCGGTCGATGCCGTCCTGCGATTCGGCGATCAGCGCCAGGATGTCCTCGGTGAGGAACTCGATGTCGATCTCGCGCTGCAGGGCGGCCAGTTCCGGTGTACGCGGTGCAGCGGCCTCGTAGGCGCGGATCAGCCGCAGCAGGTCGTTCACATAACCGGCCAGCGTGTTGATGTTCGAGAACACATACCCGATCGGGTTGTTGATCTCATGCGCCACGCCGGCGGCCAGCTGCCCGATCGCGGCCATCTTCTCGGCCTGCAGGAGCTGGCGCTGCGCATGCTGCAGCTGCTGCTGCAGGTCCTGCGGGTCGGCGCCGGCCGCCGCGGCAGGCACCTCCTCGGGGTTGACGGCCGGCACGACCATCACGCCAAAGCCGACCAGCCGCCCCTCTTCAGCCTGCGCATAGACCACGGTCTGCGCCACCCCGCCGGGCACCTGCTGGCCACGCCAGGTGCGCCAGCTCGGCTGGCCGTCGTGCATCACCGCGCGCACGCGTTCTTCGACGTCGGCGGTGAGCTGCGGATCCAGCAGGTCGCGCAGTGCCACCCCCGCGTGCAGTCGCTCGCCGAGCCAGTCGACGGCGCCGCTGCTCCAGGCGTCGACGGTGAGGTTCAGGCGCACCCGCAACAGCGGGACCGGAAGACGCCACTTGACCTGGGTGTGCGGCATGTCGGGTTCTTTCACACCGTCTCAGGCCAGCGCGGCGGCGGCCGGGCCGGGGGGCGTGTCGGCCTTCACGCAGACCCACAGGAATTCGTCGGTGGCCTTTTCATAGGCCCGGATGCGCCGCACCAGGTCTTCGTCGAAGGCATGGCCCTGGGCCAGCAGCAGCACACCGGCGGCGGAGAGCAGATCCTGCGCCAGCACCATGCCCGGGCGCAGCTGTGCGCTGGACAGCAGCGCCGTGGCCTGGGGCGCCGGGGCCTGCCCCTGCAGCACCTCCACCAGCGCGTCCACACAATCGGGGTCATAGCGTTTGCCGCGCCAGCGGCGCATGCGCTGAAGCGCCAGCTCGTCGCTCAAGCGCGTGAGCTCGATCGCGCCCGTGCGGTACTGCTCGAAGTCCGTCAGCACCCGCAACAGCCGGGCGGCCAGCGGAATGGCGCTGCCCGACAGGCCGCGCGGGCCGCCGCTGCCGTCGTAGTTCTCGTACAGATGGCACAGCACCTCGCCGGCACCGCGCAGCGAGGGCAAGGCCATCAGCAGGCCTTCGCCGGTCACCGGGTGCCGCAGCAGGCGCGCGCGGGCGTCCTGCGGCAGTGCCTCGAAGGGCTGCTGCAGCAGCTCATCGGGCAGCCCGACCTTGCCGATGTCTTCCAGCAGCGCGGCGAAGGTGAGGTCGCCCAGCGTGTCGCCCTCGATCGGCAGCACCGGTGCCACACGACGCACCAGCTGGGCGACCGCCCGGGGGCAGCCCGAGGTGATGCCGGTGCGTGCCTCGATCAGGCTGGACAACAGGCGCACGGTGCTGGAGAAGTCGGTCTTGAGCTGCTGGGTGAGGTCCTTGAGCTGCTCGTAGGCCGTCTGCAGCTGGGCCGTGCGCTCGGCCACCTTGCGCTCCAGGCCTTCGTTGAGCTGGCGCAGCTCCTCGTTCTGGCGTGCGGTGATCTCGCGCAGCGCATCGCGCTCGCGCTCCAGCGCCCGGCGGTGCAGCCCTTCGCGGATCGCCTGCACCAGCAGCGCGTCCTCCCAGGGTTTGGTGAGGAAGCGGAACACCTCGCCCTCGTTCACCGCCTCGAGCGTGGCCTGCATGTCGGCATAGCCGGTCAGCAGGATGCGCACCGCGTCGGGGGCGAGCTGCCGTGCCTTGGCCAGCAGTTCGGCGCCGGTCTGGCCGGGCATGCGCATGTCCGAGACGATGGCATCGACCGGCTCGATCGCCAGCACCGCCAGGGCATGCGGCACGTCCGGCGCGGTCAGCACCTCGAAACCCTGCTTGTGCAATGAGCGGCGCAGCGCGCTCAGCACATGCGGCTCGTCGTCGACCACCAGCACGCGTTCGCGGCTGGGGTGCTCCTGCAGATCGTTCATCTTCTGGGCTCCCTGGCGCACGACGGCCATGCCACCGCAACGGTGGCTGAGCGGGTGTCACGCGCTGGTGTCACGTCAACCTGACAGGCATGCCGCCTTGATCGGCCCGCTGGCGCTAGCCATGCACTGCGACGATACGCCGCACGGGAACTTAGTCAACAGGTTCAATGAAACCTGTCTTGAAGTACGTGAATCTTTGTCGAGAGTAGCCGGCGCGAACGCCGCCCGTCGTGTGCGGCGCAACATGCACCGGCACTTGCCGGTGGCCACATGCCTGCCCGATGATGTGCAGGCCGTCGGGTGATGGGTCATGCCGGACGGCATCGAACTCCCACACCTTGCCGGCCGCGCCTTGCCCCCTGTATCGCACCCGCACGACAGCCCGCCCGCCGCCCCGCGTGCACGGGCGGCCCAGACCCGCTTCTGGGATCGCTTCGCACGTCGCTATGCAGCGCTTGCGATCGCCGACCCGGCCGGATACGAGGCCACGCTCGCCCGGGTGAGCGGTTTGCTGCAACGGCAGCATGCGGTGCTCGAAATCGGATGCGGCACCGGGACCACCGCCTTGCGGCTCGCGCATCGGGTGCGCACGATGCGGGCCGTCGATGCCTCGAGCGAGATGATCGCGATCGCCCGCGAGAAGCAGTCGGCGCTGCCCGAGCCACTGCCGTCGCTGCAGTTCGAGGTGGCCGATGCCGAAGCGCCCGCAGCCGCGGGCACCCACCACGACGTGATCCTCGCGTTCAACGTGCTGCACCTGCTGTCGGACCTGGACACCGCACTCGACACCCTGGTGGCGCAGCTTGCCCCCGGTGGGCTGCTGATCTCGAAGACGCCCTGCGTGGGCGAGATGCATCCGCTCGTGCCGCGCCTGCTGCTGCCCCTGCTGCGCTGGCTGGGCAAGGCCCCCGCCATGCAGGCCCTGACCGGCCCGCAGCTTCAGGCCACGCTGCAGCGCCACGGCCTGGTACTGGACGCCGTCGAGCGCCACGGCTCGAAGCGTCAGGACATCCGGGTGTTCATCGTGGCGCGCAAACCGGCCTGAGCCGGGCTCAGGCCCGCTCGTCGGGCGCCTGCAGGGCGCCCAGCAGCCACGAGCGAAACGTCTGCAGCGCGGCCAGGTCGCGTTTCCAGGCGGGGTACCTGAAAAAGTAGGCCTGCTCGGCGGTCCAGCCTGTGCAGGACAGACGGGTCAGCTGGCCCGACTCCAGCGCGGTGCGCGCCACATACTCCGGTAGCAGTGCGACGCCGATGCCGGTCATCGCGCCGTTCAGGGCCATCGACAGCAGGTCATACACGGGCCCGCTGGCCAGCGCATGCGCTTCCACGGCGTCCGCCAGCCCTGCTGCGCCAAGCCACTGTATCCAGGCCTGCGGCACCGTCGTGTGGCGGATCAGGGGTTCGTTGCGCAGCAGCGCGCGCAAGCCTCGGGAATCCAGCGGCCGGCCGCGCGTGTACTTGCGCACCACGCTGCTGGCGGCACAGGGGTACAGGGTCAGTTCGAGCACCCGGTCGGCGTGAATCTCGCCCTGCGCCCCAAGGCAGAACTCGATCGATGCATCGCGTGTCGAGCCGACGAAGTCCACCGGGCCGATCTTGGTGGCCAGGTTCAGCGTCACCTCGGGATGTGCGGCCACAAAAGCGCTCAGTCGCGGCATCAGCCAGTACGACGCAAAGCTTGACGCCACCGACAGCTCCAACGTGCCGCCGCGGCCCTTGTTCGTGACCATCTCCTGGGTGGCGCGTTCGATCTGTCGCAGCGCCATCGAGATCTGCTGGTGGTAGGCCCGGCCGGCGGCCGTGAGCTCCAGGCCGGAGCGCTTGCGCTCGAACAGCGGCACGCCCAGCATGTCTTCGAGCCCGATCACCTGGTGGCTGACCGCACCCTGGGTCAGGTGGACTTCACGGGCCGCGCGCGTGAAGCTGCCCGATCGTGCACTGGCATCGAAGCACCGCAGCGCCGACAGTGAAGGTAACGCAGACATATGAATGAAATTGATGCAAGCCGGAAAACAATTCGATTGTGTCTGAACCACGCTC
>CAMLSD010000029.1 GCA_946482595.1 uncultured Comamonadaceae bacterium | reverse complement strand
GGGGTCAAGGAAACTTGGGGCGGCCCGGCGGTTCCTTGTGACGGCGCCCTCCGAAGCGCCGGCGTCAGCGGTAGCGCGCGGCGGTGATGAACTGCCCGAAGCTTTCGCACCACACGATCACCGCGCTGAACTGCGCGGGGTCGACCCCGGGCGGCACCGGCACGACGAAGTTCTCGAAGGTGCGCACGTCGCCCACCCGCACCATGCGGGACTTCAGCCGGTTGAAGTCTGCCTCGGTCTCGACGAACTCGGGCGACAGGTAGAGCTTGTAGTCCGGCCCGGGGGCCAGGCGGCCCTGCAGCGTGATCATGCGCTCGCCCACCGACACCTCGCCTTCGCCCCAGTGCAGCAGGTCGCTGTCGGCCAGGTCGCGGCGGAACTGCGCCGTGAACAAGGCGCCGCGGGCCTGGGTGGCCACATCGGCTGCGCTGGGTGCCTGGGGCGCGATCAGGATCGGCAGCAGATAGATGCCGCCCGCCACTCCGACGGCCAGCGCCAGCGTGTGGGTGACCAGCAGGGTCAGGATGCGTTTCATCGGGGCTCCCATTCGGCCAGGTCGATCACGACAGCAGTTGCTTGCGCGCCCGGTGCAGGCGCACGAAGAGATTGTCCTCGCTGATGGCCAGGGCCTCGCAGACCTCCTCGGCGCTGCGGTCCTGCAGCACGCGCAGGTGCATCACGTCACGCAGGCTGGGTGGCAGGCCGTCGATGCGTTGCAGCGTGCGTGCCAGCCGCTGGCGATGATCGGCCAGTTCGTCCGGGCCGGGATCGGGGCTTTCGAAATCCGGTGCGTCTTCGCCGTCGCGGGCCGCATCCAGGCTGTCGATCCCGCTGCGCTGGCGCACCACGTCGACGATCTTGTGCTTGAGGATGCCCACCAGCCAGGTGCGCAGTGCCGATCGCTGCGAGAACATCGCGCGGCCCGTCATCACGGCTTCGAACACGTCGTGCACCACGTCTTCGGCCAGGCAGGGGTCCATCAGGCGGCGCTGGGCAAATTGCACCAGGTGGCTGCGGTGGGAGGTCAGGTCGTTCCAGCACAGGGGGGCGGTGTTCATGAGGGCTCCAGGGCAAGGGTCGATGCCCTGAACTCTGGTGGCCGCACCTCGCACGCCGCTCACGAAACATCACAGGAAGATCACAACGGTGTAAGGACTGGCGACACCCCGGCGACAATTCCCCATGGCCCAGAACATCCTCGTCGCCGAAGACCAGGCCGACATCCGCGACCTGATCGTGCTCAACCTGCGCAATGCCGGCTATGAGGTCACGGCCGTCGCGGACGGCCAGCAGGCCCTGGACCATGCGTTCGCCCACCCCAGCGACCTGCTCGTGCTCGACCTGATGATGCCCCGGCTGGACGGGCTGGACGTGTGCAAGGCCCTGCGTGCGCGTGGCCACAGCACGCCGATCCTGATGCTCACCGCCAAGTCCACCGAACTGGACCGCGTGCTCGGGCTGGAGCTGGGCGCCGACGACTACCTCACCAAGCCCTTCTCGATGGCCGAACTGCTGGCCCGCGTGAAGGCGCTGCTGCGGCGCGCCGACCTGCTGCGTGCCGCGCAGGCGAGCGCCCAGACCCAGGCGAGCAGCCTGCGCAACGGCGAGCTCGAGATCCAGCCGGTCAAGCGCCTGGTCAAGGTGCGCGGCGAGCCGCTGGAGTTCACCGCGCTCGAGTTCGATCTGCTGCTGCACTTCGCGCAGAACCCGGGCCGCGTGTTCTCCCGGGGCCAGCTGCTCAATGCGGTCTGGGGTTACACGCATGACGGTTATGAGCACACCGTGACCACCCACATCAACCGCCTGCGCGCCAAGATCGAGGCCGACCCGATGCACCCGTCGATCATCCTGACCGTGCGCGGGGCGGGCTACAAGATGCGTGACCTGCCGTGAGCGTTCGCCTCAAGATTGCCCTGACGGTGGTGCTCACCGGCCTGATCGCCACGCTGGGGGTCATCGTGACGGTGGCGCTGGCCTTCCAGCGTTTCGAGCACGAGACCACCTACGACCGAGCCGATGCCTTTCTGGGCCGGGTGATCGAGATGTACGACGATGTGCTCGACATGCACCATCGTGACCCGCAGGCCTTCGGTGCCTGGATGCGCAACCTGCTGCTGTTCGAGCCCAATTCGCAGCTTTATCTGCTGGCGGCCGACGGCACCGTGCTGGCCAGCACCGGGCAGGCCCGGCTGCCACCGGGCTTCAAGGTGGCGATGGCGCCGGTGCGCGAGGCCGTGGATGCGGCCATGGGCATGCGGCGTGCGCCCTACATCATGGGCGACGATCCCGAGCACATGTCCGATGATGCGGTCATCGCGGCGCGGGCCCTCAAGCGGGCCGTGATCCACCCGAGCGAACCGGTGGCCGGCTACCTCTACATGGTCTGCCAGAAGCGGCTGCTGCCGCCGGGCCGGCTGGAGGTCTTCCGCAGCAGCCTGGCCGGCCCGGCGCTGGCGGGGGTGGGCGGGGTGATCGTGTTCACCACGCTCATGGCGGTGTGGATCATCGGTGCGGTGACCCGCCCGTTGCGTGTGCTCAGCAATGACGTGGCGCAGGCCTCGCGCGAGGGCTTCCGGGTGCACGCCGATCCGGCCCGCGAGACGGCGCTGCCTGAGTCCCTGGCGCTGACCACGGCCGCGGCCGGCATCCGGCCGGGCGACGAGTTCGGCCAGTTGCGCGAGGGCTTTCGTGCCCTGCTCAAGACCCTGCGCATGCAATGGGACGCGCTGCGCCGGCTTGATCACCTGCGCCGCGAAGGCGTGAGCAACCTGTCGCATGACCTGCGCTCGCCGCTCACCGCCACCGTGGCCTGCCTGGAAACCCTGGAGCAGCGCTGGAGCGGTGACAACGCCCGCCAGGACGACACCCGGCTGGTCGAGATCGCGCTGCGCAACACGCGCAATGCGGCGCAGCTCGTGCGTTCGCTCGGTGACCTGGCCCAGCTCGACGAGCCGGCGTTTGCCCTGCATGCCGAAGTGTTCAACCTGGCCGAGGTGCTGGACGACGTGGCCGTGCGATTTGCCGACCGGGCGGCCCGTCAGGGTGTGGCGCTGGCCTTCGTGGGCGGTGAGGGGCCTGAGCCCTATGCGCGCGTCGACATCGAGCTGTTCGAGCGGGCGCTGGCCAACCTGCTCGACAACGCACTGAAATTCACGCCGGAGGGGGGCCGCATCGAGCTGCATGCCGATGTGGCCGGTGACGGGCGATCGGTGCAGGTGCAGGTGCGCGACACCGGGCCGGGCATTGCCGCGGCCGACCTGCCGCACCTGTTCGACCGGCTCTACCAGGCGCGCACCAGCGTCGCGCCGGCCGGCAGCGAAGGCGGCAAGGGCCTGGGCCTGGCCATCGTCAAGCGCATCGCCGAGCTGCACGAGGGCCAGGTGACGGTCGACAGCGTGCCCGGCCAGGGCACGACGGTCACGCTCCGCCTGCCACGCCAGCTCGGGTGAGTCACGGTCCCGGGCGGTGTGGTGACGGCTCAGCGGCCGGATGCGCCTTGCTCGACCAGCTCGATGCGGCGCTGCAGCCGCCGGGCTGCATCCCCCGCGCCCGAGCGCTCGGCGCGCGCCTGCTCCACCTTCAGCCAGGCCAGCAGCGGCCGGCGCCAGCCCTGGGCCGACGCGGTGTCGATGGCGCTGGAGATCACGGCTGGATCTGCCAGCCCGCGGCGAAACAGCACCCCGGCCGCCACCAGCCGGGACTGCGGATCGGCCACCGCGGCCACGCTGGCCGCACTGGCGGCCGCGGCCGGGCCGCGCTGTGCCTCGGGCAGCAGCGCGGCATCGGCGGGCACCAGCCGGCCCTCGAGATAGCGCGCATAGGCCTGCTCGGCCGGTGCGGCGTCGGCGGCCAACGGCTCGAAGGCGGTGCAGGGCTGCAGATCCAGGCTGGCCACCTGGACCGCGCAGCGCATCAGCTCGGCACGGGCCAGCAGTTCGGGCCGGCCGGTGCGGGCGATCTCGCTGCGCGCACGGGCCAGTTCGGCATCGGCCACGCGGGTCTGGCCCGAGAGATAGGCTTCCAGCGCGCGTTCCATCGCACCGTGGGCGTTCATCTGCCATTCGGGCGGCGGCGGGCTGCCGGCACAGCCGGCGAGCACCAGGGCACACAGCCCCGCCGCCCACCGGGCGAGGGCAACGGGTCGGGTGCTCACGGCAGCTTGAGTTCGGTGTCGCGGGCGAAGGGCCATTTGCGGTTGACCTCGTTGATCAGGTGATCGACCTTGCGCAGGCTGGATTCGACCTCGGCGCGCAGCGTGGCCAGGTCGTCAGTGGCCTCACGGGCATTGGCGCCGATGGCGCGCGCCTCATCCAGCACCGCGTCCACCTTCTGCAGGCTGGCGCGTGCGTCGCGCAAGGTGGCCTGCAGCTCCACCACCGTGCCCTGCACGTCGCGCATCACGCCTTCGGGGCCGAACACGCGCGTGTCGGTCTTGGCCGCCAGGCCGTCGATGCGCTGCAGCAGGGCGTTCACGCGGTCCAGGGTGAGGGCCACCTTGCGGGCGTCGTCCTCGTTGCCCATCAGCACGCCCAGCGCACCTTGCGGCCCGTTGAGTCGTTCGGTGGTCGTGCGCAGGTTGGCCAGGGTCGCGCCCAGCGCCGAATCCGTCGAGGTCATGGCGGTGATGCCTTCGATCAGCGTGCGCGTGGCGGCGATCAGCTGCGGGATCTCGGCCGTGGCGTCGCCCTTGAGCACCTGGCGTACCGCACCGTCGGGCAGCGGCGGGTCGGTCAGCACACCGCTGAAGGCGCGGATGTTGGTGTTGCCCACCAGGCCACGCACCAGCGTGAAGACGCTGGACTCGCGCAGCCAGTGGGCGTCCTTGCGGGGCACGTCGATGATGATGCGCGCGTTGCCGTCAGGTCCCAGCTCGATGCGCCGCACCCGACCGATCGGGAAGCCCGAGAAGGTCATGTCCATGCCGACCACCACCCCCTCGGAGTCGTCGGCGACCAGCACCAGCTCCTGGGTGCTCTCGAACGTGCCGCGTGCATACAGCAGGTACACCACCGAGGCGGCCACCAGCAGCACCAGCGTGGCCAGCAGGGCGGCCGCCTTGCGCTCGAAACCCGGCGACGGTGCGCTCGACGTTGTTTCAGACATAGTTCCCCACCAAGGAGGCGGCCTCCACCGCCAGGATCACTGCAAACATCCTCACCAGACCCTGCAATTCCAGACTGGTTCGCGAGCGGCGCTGCGCATCGTCCTGCAGGCACGAGGCGATCGGGATCAGCGACACGGCCAGACTGAAGAACACGGTCTTGAGCGTGAAGATCAGCATCACGCTGGGATTGAACACCTGACCCACCATGCGGGTGTAGGCCGGCAGGCCCCAGGGCGTCCAGCCATAGACGAGCAGGTAGGCCAGCACCAGCGCGACCACACTGGCCACCGCCGCCAGCATCGCCACCGAAAACATGCCGGCCAGCACCCGGGGCAGCAGCTCGCGGCGCATCGGCTCGATCTGGCGCAGCATGGCCACGTCGAGTTCGCCGCGCAGGCGGCGTTCGATCAGCTCCTCGCTGTCCGGCAGCGTGCAGCGCAGGGCGGCAAACAGGGCCGCAAACAGCGGAATCAGCTCGAGCACCAGGACCCGGATCACCATCTCCAGCGCGTACTGCGACAGGCCATAGCTCTGAGCCGTCACCACCACGATGCGGATCAGCACCAGGCCGATCAGCGACGAGACGATCAGGAAACCCGGCAGCAGGGGCGCGCAGCCGAGGTAGATGCGCTGCGCCAGCGCCGGGCGGTGGGCCGCGGCATAACTGCCCGGCGAGAGTGCCAGCACCATCAGCAGGGCGCCCAGGTGCACCAGGTCGGTCCAGCTGCGGGCCCAGCGCCGCAAGGCGTGGCCCCAGCGGGCAGGGTGTCGGGTGGCGGAAGCCGTGCGCAGCATGGGCGCATCATAGGGTGCCCCGGGCCACCGCGGCCGGGGCTGCAGCGCACTCAGCGCCGCCAGCGCTCCAGCGCCTGCGTGGCCGGGGTGCTGCCGAACAGCACGGACGACGGCACGGCCTGCACGCCATGCGGCGTTTCGATGGCCAGCGCCGGTACGCCCTGGGCCCTCACCGCGCGCATCACGTGGTGGGCACGCTCGATGCGCTGTGCGTTGTGCGCCGACAGGGTGGGTTCGCTCAACTGATGCCGCCAGAAGGTGGGGGTGGCCCAGTCCACGCCCACCCGGCGTTCGGCGGCGAACACGCTCGCCAGCACCTCGGCCAGGACATGGCGGTCGGCCACGTCGCGGCCTTCGACATAGCGCGCATGCTGGATCGCGTGCAGCGCGGCCAGCTCATGGGCCGGGCTGAGGCGATGCACGGCACTCAGCGCTTCGGTGGCTGCCTGCGAGTCGAACGCCACCGACGGGTTGCGCACCACGTCGCGGCGGTAGCGGTCACTGAAGGTCTGGCCCGTCAGGGTGGCGATCCGGGCATCGGCCTGTTCGACATGGTCGGCAAAGGCACCATCGATGCGGCGCGACGGATCGCCGGCAAACAGTCCGGTGGGCAGCGGCTCGACCTGCCACTGACCGTCGCGTGCGATCGACTGCACCGCCGGGGCAGCGCCATAGCACCACCCGCACAGGGGATCAAAGAGATACAGCAGGGTAGGCAGCGACGGGTCCACGGTGACGGGCAGGGATGACGGAGTCATCAGTATGCGACGGTAAACCGCCTTTTCACATGCTCGGGTCGTTCGATCTCGTCGAGGATGGCCGCGGCCAGGTCGCCGGTGGTGATGCCCGCCGGGGCATCCCCGTTCATCATGACCTCGTCGCCGCCCAGGCGGAAGCCGCCCTTGCGCTCGCCAGGCTCCAGGCCGACGGGCGGCGACAGGAAGGTCCAGTCCAGGCTGTCCTCGCCGCGGATGATGTTGAGCGCCTCGCGGGCGGCCAGCGCGCCCTGTTTCCACTGCGCCGGGAACTGCGGGGTGTCGACCAGTTGCAGGCCGGGCGCCACATACAGGCTGCCGGCACCGCCCACCAGCAGCAGCCGTTTCACGCCGGCACGCTTCACGCCGTCGATGATCGCGCGGGTGCCACGCAGGAACTCGTCGTGGATGTCCGGGTTCGTCCAGCCCGGGTTGTAGGCGCTGATGACCGCGTCGTGGCCCGCGACGGCGGCCTGCACCTGGGCCGGGTCCAGCACGTCGGCGGACACCGGGCTGAGCCCGGCGCGGGCGTCCAGGCGGGCGGGGTTGCGCGACAGCGCGGTCACGGCATGGCCGCGCGAAAGGGCTTCAGTCAGGACGGCCGAACCGACAAACCCGGTCGAACCGATCAGGGCGATCTTCATGAGGAATGCTCCGGTGGTGGCCTGAGGGCAGGCCGGTTGCAACAGGTCTCCACGATAGATGATCAAGCCTGACTAAACTAGACGGCCAATGATGCAAGCTTTGCTAAGAAAAACTTCATGATCGACCAGCTCAAGCGCATGGCCGTGCTGGCCACGGTGGTGGAACATGGCTCCATGAATGCGGCCGCCCGGGCGTTGGGCACCACGGCGTCGGCGGTGAGCCAGCAGGTGCGTGAACTCGAGCGCGCGATGGGCGTCACGCTGCTGCATCGCTCGACACGCAAGCTGCGACTCACGGCCGCCGGCGAGCGCTTTCACGAGGGCTGTGCGGCCATGCTGGTGGCTGCGCGCCAGGCCGGGCAGCAACTGGCGCAGATGCGCGAGGCCCCGGTGGGGGACCTGCGGGTCTCGTCGCCGGTGGGGTTTGCCCGCCATCTCGGGCCGGCGCTGGCCCCCCTGCTGGCGGCCAATCCGGGCTTGCGGCTGCACCTGCAGGTCGACGATGCGCTGATCGACCTGGTCGAGGCCCGCATCGACCTGGCGATCCGTTTCGGGCGCATGCCCGACTCCACCTGGGTGGCCCGCCGTCTGGCCGACCTGCCGCAGGCGGTGTGCGCGGCTCCCGCCTACCTGGCCGCACGCGGCATTCCGGCCACCCCGTCCGAGCTGGCCGGGCATGACTGGCTGCGCCTGGACAGCCGCAGTGGTTTCAACCATGTCGAGCTCACCGGGCCGGCCGGCCAGGTGGAGCGCCTGCGGGTCGAGGCCCGCATCACCAGCAACAACCAGCTCACGCTGCAGCAGATGTGCGAAGCCGGCCTGGGACTGGCCGTGCTGGCGCTGCAGGACGTCGACGACGCCCTGCGTCGCGGCGCGCTGGTGCCGCTGTTGCCCGAATGGCGGCCCGAGTTGCTGGGCATGTTTGCGGTCACGCCGTCGCGCGAGTCGCAACCGGCCAAGGTGCGCCATGCCATCGAGGCACTGCGCGACTACATGCGCGGTGCGCGCGGCGGCGTGATCCCGGTGGACGAGTGAGCCGCCAGGGTCTTGGCTCAGGCTCTACCATGCCGGGCATGAATCACGCTTCGAACCATGTCGAAGGCCGGGTCCGGGTGTCCTTCATGGGGCTCGCGCTGGTGCTGGCCCTGTTGTCGGCCGGCGTGCAGGCGCAGTCGGCCTGGCTGGTCGGCGAGCAGCACGACCAGGCCGAACACCAGCGCCAGGCGGCCGAGCTTGTTGCCGGGCTCGCCTCGCAGGGCCGGCTGCATGCGGTGGTGATCGAGATGGCCCGGCGGGGGCGCGACACCCGGGGCCTGCCGCGTTCGGCCAGCGAGGCCCAGGTGCGCGAGGCCCTGGCCTGGAACGAAGCCGGCTGGCCCTGGGCCACCTACCGATCGGTGGTGATGAACGCCGTTCAGGCGGGCGTGCCGGTGCTGGGCGGCGACCTGCCGCGCGAGGCGCTGCGCCCGGCGATGGGCGAGCCGCGCTGGGACACCGCCGTGCCTGAATCGGCCCGCGAACTGCTGCTGGCCGCGGTGGACGCCGGGCATTGCGGGCTGGTGCCACCCGCCCAGCTGGGCCCCATGGTGCGCATGCAGATCGCCCGCGACCGCAGCCTGGCCGAGGCCGTGGCCGATGCCGGCCAGCAGGCCCGGCCCGATGCGGTGGTCCTGATGCTCGGTGGCGCCGCCCACGCCTCGCGCGAGACCGGCGTGCCGTGGCACCTGCCGGCGGTGGTGTCGGGCTGGACCCTGCGCACCATCGGGTTTGCCGCTGGCGGCAGCCCGCCGCCGGCCGGTTTCGACGAGGTCCGCGCTGCGGCCCGTGTCGATGGCCCCGACCCCTGCATCGAACTGCGACGCCGCGGCATGCCTGCACCGGCGGCACCGGCCGCTGCGGTTCCACCCCCTACCTCCAGCGCACCATGACGCAAGACACCCATTCGCACACCCATCCCGGGCCGCTGTCCGGCCTGAAGGTCCTTGAACTCGGCCAGCTCATTGCCGGCCCCTTTGCGGCCAAGACCCTGGCCGATTTCGGCGCCGAGGTGATCAAGATCGAACCGCCCGGCAGCGGCGACCCGCTGCGCCAGTGGCGCCTTCTGCACAACGGCACCAGCGTGTGGTGGCAGGTGCAGAGCCGCAACAAGAAAAGTGTCGTGCTCGATCTGCGCGAAGCCGACGACCGCGCCATCGTGCGCCGGCTGATCGACGAGGCCGACATCCTGATCGAGAACTTCAAGCCCGGCACGCTCGAAGGCTGGGGCATGGCACCCGAGGTGCTGCTGGCCGCCAACCCCGGCCTGGTGATGCTGCGCATCAGCGGCTACGGGCAGACCGGGCCCTACAAGGATCGGCCCGGTTTTGGCGTGGTGGCCGAAGCGATGGGCGGCCTGCGCTACCTGACGGCCGAACCCGGCCGGGTGCCGGTGCGGGTGGGGGTGAGCATCGGCGACACCCTGGCCTCGCTGCACGGCGTGATCGGCGTGCTGATGGCACTGCACCACCGCCAGCGCACCGGGCAGGGCCAGGTGGTCGACGTGGCCCTGTACGAAAGTGTCTTCAACGTGATGGAGAGCCTGCTGCCCGAGTACAGCGCCTTCGGTGTGGTGCGCGAGCCGGCGGGTTCGGCGCTGCCGGGCATCGCCCCGAGCAATGCCTATGCCTGCGCCGACGGCTGGGTGCTGGTGGCCGGCAATGGCGACTCGATCTTCAAGCGGCTGATGACCGCCATCGAGCGCACTGACCTGGCGGCCGACGAGGAACTGGGCAGCAACGTCGGCCGGGTGCGCCGCGTGCAGGAGATCGACGCGGCGATCGGTGCCTGGACCGCCACCCGCCAGGTGGCCGAGGTGCTGGCCGTGCTGAATGCAGCGCAGGTGCCGGCCGGGCGCATCTACAACGCCCGCGACATTGCCGACGATCCACACTACCAGGCGCGCGGCATGATCGAGCAGGTCACCAGCGCTGACGGCCTGACGGTGGCGGTGCCCGGCATCGTGCCCAGGCTGTCGCTGACCCCGGGCGCGATCACGCGCCGGGCGCCCACGCTGGGCGAGGACACCGCGCAGGTGCTGCGCGAGGTGGGCGTGACGCCCGAGCAATGGGAGGCGCTGCGCCGGCGCGGCATTGTCTGAGGCCGGCCACCGGGCCGGTGTGCCGAACCCGGCTCAGGGGCCGCCGGCGTAGGTGCTTTCGAAGCCGCGCTGGAACACCGCATCGTGGGTGCTGATCACCCGCACCAGTTCGTCCTCGATCAGGGGTTTGGTGAGGTAGGCATCACAGCCGGCCAGCGTGCCGCGGATGCGGTCGATCGCGCCGGCCTTGCTGGTGAGCATCACCACGACCGGCACCTGGCGGCCCGGCGGCGGCTGCATGCGCTTGATCGTCTTGCAGGCCATGTAGCCGTCCATGCCTTCCATCATCACGTCCAGGAAGACGAACTCGAACTGGCGCTCGGCGATGCGCTCGATCGCTTCCTCGCCGCTGCGTGCCAGGTGCACCTTGAAGCCGAAGCGCTTGAGCCGCGACTCGATGAAGCGCCGGGCGAGGTCGCTGTCGTCCACCACCAGGATGTGGTCGAACTTGTCGTCGCCGGGCGCCAGCACGGCATTGCTGAAGGTGTCGGAATTCTGGAAGTCGGTCACCGGGCCGGACGGCGCAAAGGCCGGCGGGGTGTCACGGCGCGGTGACGGGGCGGGCGTGGCGGCTGCGGGGGCGGCTTGGGCTGCGGCCGTGGCCGGCGGTGTCGGCGCCACGGCGGGTGTCGATGCCGCCGGCGCCGCGGGCTGGGTGGCCGGGCGGGTCATTTCGTCCAGCACGTTGAGCACCTGCATCAGGTTCACCGGGCGGGCCAGCTGGCGGCCATGGCCGGCCGCGGCACGGGCACCGATGAACAGCACCTTGACGCCGGCGCCGAGCGAGGCCGCCGACGCCAGCGCCCCGGCCTGGTCGGCATCGACGATCGCCAGATCGCACTCGGCGACCTCGCTCTGGTCGTAGGCAGGGCTGCGCCGTCCGGCAAGGCGGAAGAAGGACTCGAACGTCGCACGTTCGAAGGCACTGAAGCCAAGGAGGGCCACCTTGTGGCGGATGCTCATGAAACGCAACTCCTGCCCGGCGAAGGCGGCACGTGCACGACGTGCCGGGGGTCCGCGCCGGGACCTGCATGGTCTGGGGACGCAGCTATCCTCGCCTTGCCCGGCATCGGGCGTCAAGCCCGTGTCAAGGGGCCTTGACAAGCGCCGCAGCGCCTGCGCGGCGTAACATGGGCATCATCCCTGTGCGACCACGGAGGTTCCATGTCCCGGTCCGATTCTTCGGTGTACGACTTCGAGGCCGTCGGCATCGACGGCCGCAAGGTGGCCCTGTCGGGCTACCGCGGCAAGGTGCTGCTGATCGTCAACACGGCCAGCCAGTGCGGCTTCACGCCGCAGTTCGCCGGCCTGGAGGCGCTGTGGGAAGCCTATGCGGCACGCGGCCTGGTCGTGCTGGGGTTCCCGAGCAACGAATTCGGCGGCCAGGACCCCGGCAGCGACAGCGAGATCGCTTCGTTCTGCTCGCTCAACTACGGCGTGAGCTTCCCGATGATGAGCAAGGTGCAGGTCAACGGTGCCGAGGCGCATCCGCTGTACCAGTGGCTCACGGCCGAAGCGCCCGGCCTGCTGGGCACCAAGGCGATCAAATGGAACTTCACCAAGTTCCTGGTCGGTCGTGACGGACAGGTGATCAAGCGTTATGCCCCGACCGACACGCCCGAATCGCTGCGCGAGGACATCGAGCAGGCGCTGGCGATCTGAACAGGCTCAGGCTCAGCCGCCGCGCTGCACGCTGCGCGCGGCCACCAGGCCCAGGCGGCTGCGGATGCGCGACAGCGCCACCGGCGTGATGCCCAGATAGCTCGCGACGTGGTGCAAGGGGATGCGGCCGGCCACGTCGGCATGGTCGCTCAGGAAGGCCCGGTAACGCCCGGCGGCATCCAGCAACAGCAGGTCGGCCTCGCGGCGGGACTGCTGATCGAAGTTGGTGCTCACGCCGTCGTTGAGCACTGATTGCAGGCGTGGGAGCAGCGCAAGCCAGCGATGCAGGGTATCGTAGGCCAGCTCGACCAGCCACAGCGGCTCCAGCGCCTCGATCGTGTAGGTGCTGGCGGTGGCCAGCGGCGGCACGCCACAGCCCACCCAGCTGCCTTCGGCATGAAAGGAGCGGTTGCGCTCGCGCCCGTCCGCGGACAGGAAGTAGCAGCGCACCAGTCCCCGCTCGATCTGCCACACCCGATCGGTCCGCTCGCCCTGGCGAAGCAGCACGCTGCCCGCGTTGAGCTGGCGCCGCGGCAAGGTGCGCCAGCATGCGGCGGCCTCGGCATCGCTGGTGAGCAGCTGGTCCAGGCCGGGTTGGCAGGCAAGGCAATCGGGCGCAGGCGGCATCGGACTTAACCCGGGTTAATGCGGTGAACGGCGACGGTCGGCAGCATGGCGTCCTTCCCTGCACCTTGGAGTCTGAACATGTCGACCGAGCATACCGCCCCCCGATGGAACATCGCGCACCTGGGGCTCCTGGCCGGCATCGGCGGGTTGGTCAGCCTGGGTCATCAGGCCGGCTGGAGCCTCCAGGCCATCGCCTGGGCGGCCACCGGGTTCACGCTGGCCTGGCTGGGCTGGGCCGAGTGGCGCCGGCCCCACCGCGCCGACTGGGTGCCCGGGCGGTCGGACCTGCGGCGTGACGGGCTCTACTTCCTGATCAACGCGGGGGCTGACGCCCTGGCCAAGCTGCTGCTGCGGCTGCTGGCGGCCGGCCTTGCGGCATGGCACGCCGGGCAGGACGGCGTGCGCGAGCTGCCGCTGCCGCTGGCCGTGGCGCTGGCGGTGGTGGTCGGGGAGTTCGGTGCGTACTGGCTGCACCGCATCAGCCACCAGGGCGGCTGGCTGTGGCGCGTGCACGCGCTGCATCATGCGCCGCAGCAGGTCAATCTCACCAACAACCTCACCGTGCACCCGATCAACGTGATCCTGATCGACCTGGTGCGTGTCACGCCGCTGGTGCTGCTGGGCTTCAGCGCCGAGGCCATCGTGCTGGCGGGGGTGTTCGGGCAGGCCCAATCCTTCGCCACCCATGCCAACACACCCGGCACCATGGGCTGGCTCAACTACCTGATCGGCACGGCCGAGCTGCACCGCCGCCACCATGCCGACCGGGTGGAGGACGCGCTGAACTTCGGCACGGCCGTGCCGCTGTGGGACCAGCTCTTCGGCACTTTCCGCTATCGTGGGACCGACGAGCCCCGGCACGTGGGGCTGGCCGAGCCGGCGCGGTATCCTGAGACCCGTCAGGTCGCCGCCTGGCTCAGTCTGCCGGTGTGCCGCTGCCATGATCGACTGCGCAACGCCCGCGAGGGAGGGGCGGCAGGATAATCGCGCTTTCCGAATATTCCAGGAGTGCCCATGTTCCAGCATGTCGAGCCTTATGGCGGCGACCCCATCCTGACCCTGAACGAGAACTTCCAGAAGGATCCGCGTCCGAACAAGATCAACCTGAGCATCGGCATCTACTTCGACGATGCGGGCCGCCTGCCGGTGATGGCCGCGGTGCGCGAGGCCGAAAGCGCGATGCTGCAGACCATCGGCGCGCGCCCCTACCAGCCGATGGAAGGCGCGGCGAACTACCGCCAGGCGGTGCAGCACCTGCTGTTCGGCGCCGAGCATGAGGCGGTGACGTCCGGGCGCATCGCCACCGTCCAGACGCTGGGCGGCTCGGGCGGGCTGAAGGTCGGCGGCGACTTCCTCAAGCGCTACTTCCCGGGCTCGCAGGTCTGGGTCAGCGACCCGACCTGGGACAACCACCGCGCGATGTTCGAGGGCGCGGGCTTCCAGGTGAACGTCTATCCGTACTACGACGCCGCCACCGGAGGCGTGAAGTTCCCCGAGATGCTGGCGGCGATCCGCAGCCTGCCGGCCCAGAGCATCGTGCTGCTGCACGCCTGCTGCCACAACCCCACGGGCGTGGACCTCAGCCACGAACAATGGGCCGAGCTGATCCCGGTTATCCGCGAGCGCCAGCTCATCCCCTATGTCGACATCGCCTACCAGGGTTTCGGCGACGGCATCGAGGCCGACGCCTTTGCGATCCGTGCGCTGGCCGATGCCGGCGTGAGCTTCTTCTGCGCCAGTTCGTTCTCCAAGAGCTTCTCGCTGTACGGCGAGCGCTGCGGTGGCCTGAGCGTGGTCTGTCCCGACAAGGCCCAGGCCGACCTGGTGCTGGGCCAGATGAAGGCCACGATCCGCAAGAACTACTCCAGCCCGCCCACCCACGGCGGCCAGATCATCGCGCGCGTGCTGCAGACACCGGCGCTGCGCCAGCAGTGGGCGGCCGAGCTCGACGCGATGCGCGAGCGCATCCTCGTGATGCGCAAGCGGCTGCATGCCGGGCTGGTCGCACAACTGCCCGGCCGCAACGTCGACTACTTCCTCACGCAGCGCGGCATGTTCAGCTACACCGGCCTGAGCCCGGAGCAATGCGACCGCCTGAAGGACGAACACGGCGTGTACCTGGTGCGTTCGGGCCGCATGTGCGTGGCCGGGCTGAACGACAACAACGTCGACACCGTCGCGCGCGCGATGGCGGCCGTGCTGAAGTGAAGGGCCGGGGCCAGCGCTGAATGAGCTTTTTCATCGCCAAGCGGTTCGCCACCTTCGTGGCCACATTGCTGGTGGCCTCGGTGGTGATCTTCGCGGTGATGGAGATCCTGCCCGGCAATGCCGCGCAGGTCATGCTCGGCGCCTCGGCCACACCCGAGGCGGTGGAGGCGCTGGCGCGCCAGCTGGGGCTGGACCAGCCGCCGGTGCAGCGTTACCTGCACTGGCTCGGTGGCCTGGCCACGGGTGACCTCGGGGTGAGCTACGCCTATGACACACCGATCGCCGACCTGATCGTCGAGCGCCTGGCCGTCAGCCTGCCGCTGGCTGTGATGGCCATGCTGCTGACCACCGTGCTGGCGCTGGTGCTGGGCGTGTATGCCGCGGCCCGCCATGGCCGGCCCGGCGACCTGGGCGTGATGGTGTTCAGCCAGCTGGGCCTGGCGGTGCCGAACTTCTGGTTTGCGATCCTGCTGATCCTGCTGTTTGCGGTGAAGCTGCAGTGGTTCTCGGCCGGCGGCTTCCCCGGCTGGGAGGAGGGCGTCGGCCCGGCACTGAAGGCGCTGGTGCTGCCGGCGGTGGCCCTGGCGGTCGTGCAGGCGGCCATCCTGGCGCGCGTCACGCGCTCGGCCGTGCTCGACGTGCTGCGCGAGGACTTCGTGCGCACGGCGCGGGCCAAGGGACTGAGCCGCCGCGCCACGCTGTGGAAACACGTGCTGCGCAACGCCATGATCCCGGTGATCACCGTGATGGGCCTGCAGTTCGGCAACCTGCTGGCCGGCACCATCGTGGTCGAGAACGTCTTTGTGCTGCCGGGCCTGGGACGGCTGGTCTTCCAGGCCATCTCCAACCGCGACGTGGTGGTCGTGCGCGACGTCATCATGCTGCTGGCCGCGGCCGTGGTGCTGATCAACTTCGTGGTCGACGTGCTGTACGCGGTGATCGACCCGCGCCTGAAAGGGCAGGACGCATGAGCGATGCGGTGGCAGCAACCCCGTGGCAGCGCGCCCGGCGTCATCCGAGCTTCCTGATCGGCGCGGTGCTGGTGGCGCTGCTCTTGCTGACCGCGGCGCTGTCGCTGGTCTGGACGCCCTGGCCGCCCTACGACATCGACGTCGCCAATCGGCTGCAGGGGCCGTCGGCCGCGCACTGGCTGGGCACCGACAGCCTGGGGCGCGACATCCTCACCTTGCTGCTGGTGGGTGCGCAGAACTCCATCCTGGTGGGTGTGGTGGCGGTGGGCATCGGGCTGGCCGCCGGGGTGGCGCTGGGCGCCTGGGCGTCGGCCCGGCGCGGCTGGGTCGAGGAGTTCGTGATGCGCTTTGCGGACTTCACCTTTGCTTTCCCCGCCCTGCTCACTGCGCTGATGCTCACCGCGATCTACGGGCCCGGCCTGCTGATCTCGATCGTGGCGATCGGCATCTTCAACATCCCCGTGTTTGCGCGGGTCACACGTGGCGCAGCCAATGCGGTGTGGGCGCGCGAGTACATCCTGGCGGCACGTGCCTGCGGCAAAGGGGCGTTTCGCATCACCGTCGAACATGTGCTGCCCAACATCGCCTCGGTGCTGATCGTGCAGGCGACGATCCAGTTCGCCATCGCCATCCTGGCCGAGGCGGCCCTGTCCTATCTGGGGCTGGGCACACAGCCGCCGCGTCCGTCATGGGGCCGCATGCTCAGCGATGCCCAGACCCAGCTGTTCCAGGCCCCGATGCTTGCGATCTATCCGGGCGTCGTGATCGCCCTGTCGGTGCTGGGCCTGAACCTGATGGGCGACGGCCTGCGCGACCTGCTCGACCCCCGGCTCGCACGTCGGCGCTGACGCTCACGGCGCCAGGCGCGCCGGCAGCGCGCGGGCGAGCGCGTCGTACACCTTGCGCACCACCGGATTGCCGCGGATCTCGCGGTGCACGGCCAGCCAGCACGGCAGCCCGGGCACGGGCAGGGCCGGCATCACCTGCCGCACCCCCGGCCACGACCGCGCCACATAGTGCGCCAGGAAGCCCAGCCCGGCCCCTTGCCGCACCAGTTCGGCATAGGCCACCTGGTCATCGGTGCGTACCGCAAAGGCCTCGCGCGTGAGCGAGATGCCCTGGGCGGCGAACCCCTTCAGGATGGACTCGTCGCGGTCGAAACCGACGAGCTGATGGTGTGGCAGATCGGCCAGCTGGCGGGGCACGCCGTGGCGATCCAGGTAGCTGTCGTGCGCATACAGGCCCAGGCCGACCTCACCCAGGCGCCGAGCGACCAGCGAGGCCTGCGTGGGCCGCACCATGCGCACGGCGATGTCTGCTTCGCGGCGCAACAGGTTGCTCAGCTGGTTCGAGGCCACCAGCTCGATCTGCAGGCCCGGCTCGACGGCCCGCAATTCGGCGATCACCGGCGGCAACAGCCAGGTGGCCGCCACCTGGCTGGTCGTGATGCGCACCGTGCCGGTGGTGCGCTCGCGCTGGCGCGCCACCGTGCGGGCCAGCGCTTCGGCGCCGGCGGCCATCTGGCGTGCACCGTCGGCCAGGCCCACGGCCAGGGCCGTCGGTGTCACGCCGCGCCCGGTGCGCTCGAACAGCGGCGCGCCGAGCTGGGCCTCCAGCTCGCTCACATGGCGCGACAAGGTGGGCTGATGCATGCCGAGCTGGCGGGCGGCGCCCATCAGGCTGCCTGCGTCGAGCACCGCCAGAAAGCTGCGCACCAGTGCCCAGTCGAACGACTTCGGATTCGGTTCACTCATACGGAAATGTATGACTGAGTTGAAGACTTCGGCAATTGCCGGATGGGCGGTGGAGGCAGACACTGAGGTCATCACCTTGACCTGACAGGCCATCACCATGACAACACTCCCCTCGTCCTCGACCGCTCGCACCGTGCTGATCCTCGGCGCCAACGGCCGGCTGGGCCTGGCCGCGGCCCAGGCCTTCGACCGTGCCGGATGGCGCGTGCTGGCCCAGGTGCGGCGTGCACCCGCGGCCGGCATGCCCGCCGCGGCACGGGCGCTGCCGATCGAGCCGGGGAACATCGAGGCGCTGGTGCGCGAGGCCCGCGGCGCCAGCGTGGTGGTGCACGGGCTGAACCCGGCCTACACCGCCTGGGCGCGCGAGGCCCTGCCGCTGGCACGGGGCGGGCTGGAGGTGGCCGAACGGCTGGGTGCGCTGTTCATGCTGCCGGGCAATGTCTACAACTTCGGCGCACAGATGCCACCCGTGCTCACCCCCGACACACCGCAACGGCCCGACAGCCGCAAGGGCCGCATCCGTTGCGACATCGAGGCGGAGATGGCGGCCCGGGCGGTCCGCTCGGTCGTGATCCGCGCGGGCGATTTCTACGGCGGCGACGGCACGGGCAGCTGGTTCGACCTCGTGATCGCCCGGTCGATCGCGAAAGCTCGCCTGACCTATCCCGGCCCGCTGGACCGCCCGCATGCCTGGGCCTACCTGCCGGACCTGGCCCAGGCCTTCGTGGCCGTGGCCGCGGCGGTGGCCGAAGACGCCGGGCGCCTCCCCGCACACGCGACGCTGCATTTCGCCGGGCACACACTGACGGGCGCCGAGCTGCTGGTGTCGCTGCAGCGTGCGGCCACCGCCCTGGGCATGCCGGCCGACACCCGCTGGCGGCAGGGAAGTCTGCCGTGGCCGCTGTTGCGGCTGGGTGGCTGGGTCGTGCCGATGTGGCGCGAGCTGGCCGAGATGGCCTACCTCTGGACCACCCCGCATGCGCTCGACGGGAGCGCGCTGCAGCAGGTGGTGGGCGACCTGCCGGGCACGCCGATCGATCGGGCCATGCAGGAGGCGCTGCGGGCCGTGTGGCCCGGGCCGCGTGCCGCCCGGCTGGCCACGGCGGCGTGAGGAACCCCCGGGGCGACCGCCCGGCTGCGGCCCGGGCGGACTCGGGTTATCGTTGCGCCCATGCTGCTCGACGTACGCGACCTGCGGGTCACCCTCACCACGGCCCGCGGCCCGGCGGACGCGCTGCGGGGCGTGTCGTTTGCGCTCGATCGCGGCGAGACGCTCGGTGTGGTCGGTGAATCCGGCTGCGGCAAGTCGATGCTGGCCCTGGCGCTGATGGGCCTGCTGCCCGACGGGGCCCGCGTGTCGGGCAGTGTGCGCCTGCAAGGGCAGGAGCTGGTCGGGATGGATGAGTCGGCCTGGTGCCGCCTGCGCGGCGACCGCGTGGCGATGATCTTCCAGGAGCCGATGACGGCGCTCAACCCGCTGCACACCGTGGGGCGCCAGATCGGCGAGTCGCTGCGCCTGCACCGCGGCCTGGATGCCCGCGCCGCGCGGGCCGAGGCGCTGCGCCTGCTGGAATGTGTGCGGCTGCCCCAGCCGGCGCAGCGGCTCGACGCCCATCCGCATCAGTTGTCCGGCGGCCAGCGCCAGCGCGTGATGATCGCCATGGCCCTGGCCTGCGACCCGGCACTGCTCATCGCCGATGAACCGACCACGGCGCTGGACGTCACCATCCAGCGCGACATCCTGCTGCTGATCGCCGAACTGGTGCGCGAGCGCGGCATGGCGCTGATGCTCATTTCGCACGACCTGGGCGTCATCGCGAACAACGTGCGGCGCATGCTGGTCATGTATGGCGGCACGGCGATCGAGCAGGGCGACAGCAGCGCGGTGCTGCACCGGCCCGCCCATCCCTACACCCGCGGGCTGCTGGCCGCGCGCCCGCACCTGGGAGCCGCGCGCGAGCATCGCCTCAGGACCATTCCCGGCCGGGTACCCGAGCTGGTCGACCTGCCCGCCGGCTGCCCGTTTGCGCAGCGTTGCGACGGGCACATCGAGGCCTGCGACCGCCAGGTGCCACCGGACGAGCTGGTCGAAGCCGGGCATCAGGTACGTTGTGTGCGCTGGGCCGACCTGTTGAACGGTGCCGAGACCAAGGAGCCGGCATGACGCTGCTGCTTCAGGTGGAGCATGTCAGCCGGCACTACCGGTTGCCACGGGAGTCCTTGTGGCGCCCGGCGCCGGTGCTGCGTGCGCTCGACGACGTGAGCCTGAGCATCCAGGCCGGGCGCAGCCTGGGCGTGGTGGGCGAGTCCGGCTCGGGCAAGTCCACGCTCGCCCGGCTGGTGATGGCGCTGGAGCCGCCGACGGCAGGGCGGGTGTGCCTGCTGGGCCAGGAGCTGCATCGTCTGCCGCCGGGCGAACTGCGCCGGGCCCGACGCGACATGCAGATGGTGTTCCAGGACCCCTACGGTTCGCTCGATCCGCGCCAGCGTGTCGAGCGCATCGTGGCCGAGCCGCTGTCGGTGGTCGACGAGATCACGCCGGCCCAGCGGCGCAGCCGCGTGGCCGAGGTGCTGGAGGCCGTGGGGCTGCGCCCCAGCGACCTCGACAAATACCCACACGAGTTCTCAGGGGGCCAGCGCCAGCGCATTGCCATTGCGCGCGCCCTGGTCACACGACCGCGCCTGATCGTGGCCGACGAGCCGGTCAGCGCGCTGGACGTGTCGGTCCAGGCCCAGGTCCTCAACCTGATGCGTGACCTGCAGGCCGGCTTTGGCGTGACCTACCTGTTCATCAGCCACGACCTGGCGGTGGTGGAGTACCTCTGCGACGACATCATCGTGCTGCAGCACGGCAAGGTGGTCGAGCAGGGCCCGGCCCGGCAGGTGCTCGGTGCACCGTCGCACCCCTACACCCAGGCCCTGCTGGCCGCCGTGCCCCGCCTGGCGGCGTGAGGCACGGGCGGGGCCGGTCACAGGAAACCAAGCACCCGGTTGCTGCCGTAGTTGCGCAGGTTGGGCAGGATGGTGTCGAGCTGGCCGTCGGCCGTGCCGAACCAGCGCAGCAGCGTGGCGGCGTACTGGTCGACCCCGGTGGTGGGGATCCAGCGGCCATGCAGCTCCCAGGACTCCTGGCCCACGTCGTTCGGCCCGCCCAGCGTCAGGGTGGGATAGCTGCCGTAGGTGGTGCGGCCCTTGACCGCGCCACCGAGCACCAGATGGTGGTTGCCCCAGGCATGGTCGGTGCCCAGGCTGTTGTTGGGCTTGAAGGTGCGGCCGAAGTCACTTTGCGTGAACAAGGTGACCTGCTGGGCCATGCCGATGTTCTTCAGCGCCTGGTAGAACGCGGCCGAGGCATCGGCCAGCATCTTCAGCAGCCGTGCATGGTCGCCTTCGGTCGGTGCGCCGCCGTTGACCTGGTTGCCGTGGGTGTCGAAGCCGCCAAGCTGGGCAAAGAAGATCTGCCGGTTGCCCTGCACAGTGGCATTGGCCTCGATCAGCTTGGCAATCTGGTACAGCTGCTGGCCGATCGGCGTGGTGACCTGGCCGTTGACGATCAGCGAGGCGAAGGCCTGGTTGATCGCGGCCGAGGCATTGGCATCACTCGGCTGGGTGCGCACCAGGCCGCCCAGCCGGTTGGCGGTCGTGAAGGCATCCTGCTGCTGCTGCACGAAGGCCTGCAGCATCTGGTTCTGGTGCGACTCGGCGTAGATCGCGTCGAGCGCGGCCTTGCGAGCGGCCACCGGCGCCCAGCTGGTGTCCTGCAGACCTTCCAGCCCGAAGGTCGAGCCCGGCCCGGGCAGCACCAGCGGTGCGGCATAGGTCGACAGACCGAACCGGCCGTTGCCACCGACCGAGATCACCGGGTTGGCGGTGGCCAGGGTTTCGGCTGCGCGGCCGCCCCAGCCGGTGCGGGTCAGCGCGTCGGTGCTGCTGGTCTCCCAGAGGATCTGCTGGTCGGAGTGCGAGAACAGGCTGTCGGGGATCAGCTCGGACGTGTTGCTGGCGGCCCGGAACTCGGCCTTGGTCATCGGGCGGTACAGCGGGCCCACGTTGAATACCGGGGCCAGCGCACCGTCAGACGCGGCGCCCGAGAGCGCCGCCATGGCCGGGTGCAGGCCGAAGTCGGTGCCGGGCAGGCCGACCAGGCTGGTGCGCGGCAGCGCCAGCGCACCACGCACGCCGGCGTACTGCGCATGACGGGTCGCATCGGTGGGCACCACCATGTTCATGCCGTCATTGCCGCCATAGAGAAACAGGCAGACCAGGGCCTTGTAGTCGGCGGCGTAGACGGTGCGGGGGGCCATCATCAGGCCGGACAGGCCGGCCGTGCCCAGGGCGCTGGCCATGGTGGCGCCGGTCCATTGCAGCCAGCGGCGGCGGCTCAGGTGCGTGCCGTGCGGAGCGTGGGGAGTGCGTTGGGATGTCATGGCAACCTCAGCGGATCACGTGGTACTGCGGCGAAGCGAACACCAGGTAGGCGGCGGTCTTCACGCGGTTCTTGATGTAGTTGTTGCGGTCGGTCTGCGTGTTGTAGGCCGCCACCGCATTGATGACCTGCTGGCGGGCCGACGGGGCGAGCGGTGCACCGAGCGCCAGCATCGCCATGCGGTCGACCAGCTTGGCCGGGTCGGCCGCGTCGGCCTCGAAGGCGGTCAGGTTGACGCGTGTGCCCACCGCATTGGGCACGCCGGAGCTGGGCGCCGAGCCGTTCCAGAACACCAGGTAGTTCACGTAGTTCAGGCGTTGCAGGCCGGTGTTGGCGTTGTGGATGCCAAAGGCCGGGCCCACCAGCGAGGTGCGCGGCACCGGGTAGTCGGGCGGATAGAAGTTGAACACCGACGGCGGCCTGAACACATGCTGGCGCATCATGTCGCCCCACCACCAGGCCAGCGCGTCACCGTCGGTCTGGCCGTTCAGTGCACGCAGCACACCGGTGAACATCTGCACCGGCTCGCGCAGCTTGCCGTGGGTGTTGCCCGGCGAGCTGTTGCGTGCCTCGCTGTCGAGCAGGATGGCAGCCACGGTGGCGGCCAGGTCACCCGGGCGGCCCTGACCGAAGGTCTGGAAGCGACCCGAGCTGAACGCGGCCGACACGCGCTGCACATAGGCGGGCGAGGGGTTGCTCGTCACCAGGTGCTGGATCAGCTGCTTGCTGATGAACGGCGCCATGTTGGGGTGCTGCATCAGGCTGTCGAGCACGGCCTCCAGCGCCTGGCCCGACGTGTGGCCCGAGGGCAGCGACACACCGCTGAGCAGGCTGCGGGCCTGGGTGTCGTGCAGCAGGGCCAGCGGGATCATGTCGCCAGCGTAGTAGCGGCAGTTCGTGCCCTTGGGCCAGCAGCCCCAGGGCGTGGCCCCACCGGCGGGGTAGGTCCAGCCGGTCAGCGCAAAGGCGTATTCGCGCACCTTGGCGTTGTCATAGGTGGGCCGGCAGGTGCCGCCCTTGAGCGTGCCGTCAGCGTTGAGTTCGCAGGTGCCGATCGCGAACAGCTGCAGCAGCTCGCGTGCGAAGTTCTCGTTCGGCGCGGACTTGTCGTTGTTGGCGTTGTTGAGGTAGTCGCCCATCACCGGCGACAGCGCCACCTTCTTCAGCACGTCGCGGTAGTTGCCGAAGGCGTTGTCGAGGAAGGCGTTGTGGTAGTTGCGCAGGCCGTAGGTGCCGTCCACTTCGAGGTTGGACACGACCAGGATCTGCTGCAGCGCAAAGGCCACACGCTGGCGCAGCTGGTCGGGACGGGTGGTGGCATTGCGATAGAAGTCCCACACCAGCGGGATGCTGGAGTACCAGTCGCGCCAGCAGTTGCTGCCGCGCGTGTCGCAGAAGCCGCCGCTGCCGGTGTACTGGTGCACGGCGCCGGTGCCGCCACTGGTGTATTGCGACTTGGTCGCGCCGAGCTGGTCATGCACCCAGCGTGCCGCACCCTTGGTGCGGATCTCGGCAATGAGCGTCTCGGTCGGGCCGAAGCTGGCCTGATCGGCCAGCCTGACGGCGTCAAGCTGCGAGGTGGGCTGCGGGTTCGGCGCAGACGTGCTGCCACCCGTTCCCCCGGTCGATCCGCCGGTCGAACCGCCGCCTGTCGTTCCTGCGACAAACGAGGCGGTCACCTGGCGCGCCTGGCTCATGCTCACGGTACAGGCACCCGCGCCCAGGCAGGCGCCGCCCCAGGACTGGAAGACCTGACCCGACGCCGGAAGCGCGCTCAGCGTCACCGAACTGCCCTGCGCGAAAGAACCTGAACAGGCAGCACCGCCGTTGCCGCACTGGATGCCCGCGGGTGAGCTCGTGACCGCACCGGCGCCGCTCACGCTGACCGTCAAGGCATGCGTTGTGACGGATGTCGCTGTGAACCTGGCGGTGACGTTGCGGACCTGGTTGTTGTAGACCGCACAGGTGGCCTTCTTGCCGGTGCAGTGCCCTTCCCAGGCCACGAATGTTGCGCCTGGCAACGCGCGGGCAGTCAGTGTGACCTTGGTGAGCCGTGTGTAGCTCTCGCTGCAGTCGGATGCAGTGACACCGCAGGAAATGCCGGCTGGTGAACTGGTGACGTTGCCGGTGCCCATGACCGTGACGTTGATCGGCCGGCTGGCGTAGTACGAGGACGCCGCAGCGGCTACCTCCTTGCCTTCCGGCCCGAGGTCGACATTGGTGTCGAGCGTCGACTCGTCCATCGCCGTTTCGGTCGGCGTGCGCGACGCCGCGCCGGGCTGGGCGCTGTTCTCGCCACCGCCGCAGGCAGCCACCACCAGGGCCATCAGCAAGGCGCCCGGGACCTTCCATTGCATCATCATCGTGAATACCCCCAACGACCTCGGCGCCCGCCGTCGCGGATCGTGCTGATGCACGTGCGATCGGCCGGGCGTGGGTCTTTCCCTTTGAATGGTCGCTATGAGACCAGACAAGCCCGATTTCGCCGTGGGGACTTTGTTTCTGGTTGTCACCGCGCTTGGCGGGCTGTAACACCTTGCCCCGCGCGCGGCCCTGGGAGCCTCAACCGGATGAGAGCGCAAGGGCGCCGCCGGTGCGCACTACGTCACACCTCGTGTCGTTACACATTGGCGCCGTGTGTCGTCAGGCCGGCAGCGGTTCGGTGCGATAGCCGCCATGCTGTGGCATCGACCCACCGCGCAGCACCCGCACCGCGCAGTACTTGAACTCGGGGATCTTGGCCGTGGGGTCGAGGGCCGCGTTCGTCAGGCGGTTGATGGCTGCCTCGTAGTAGCAGAACGGCACGAACACCGCACCCGGGGGCGAGCTGTCGTCCGCCCGGGCGTACAGGCTCACCTCACCACGGCGCGACTGCAGCGTGATCACCTCGCCGGGGGCCAGCCCCAGCCGTTCCAGGTCGAGCGGGTGGACAAAGGCGACCGGGTCGGGCTCGATCGCATCGAGCAGGGTCGCACGGCGCGTCATGCTGCCGGTGTGCCAGTGTTCGAGCTGGCGGCCGGTGATCAGCACCATCGGATAGTCCGCATCGGGGCGCTCGTTGGCCGGCACGATGTCGGCCGGCACGAAACGCGCGCGGCCGGTGGCGGTCGGGAATCGATCGACAAACACCACCGGCTGACCGGGCGCGTCCTCGGTGGGGCAAGGGTAGACCACCGCATGCTCGCGTTCGAGGCGTTCCCAGGTCAGGCCGGCGATGCTGGCCATGCTGCGGCGCATCTCGTCGAACACCTCGCTGACGTGGCCGTAATGCCAGTCCAGCCCCAGGCGCTGCGCCATCTGCTGCAGGATCCACAGGTCCTGGCGGGCCTCGCCCGGCGGGTCGATGGCCTGGCGGCCGATCTGCACCAGGCGGTCGGTGTTCGTGAAGCTGCCGGTCTTTTCGGGGAAGGCACTGGCGGGCAGCACCACGTCGGCCAGCGCGGCGGTTTCGGTCAGGAAGATGTCCTGCACCACCAGGTGGTCGAGCGCGGCCAGCGCCTCGCGCGCATGGTTGGCGTCGGGGTCGGACATCGCCGGGTTCTCGCCCATGATGTACATGCCGCGCACCTCGCCGCGCAGGGCGGCGTCCATCACTTCCACCACCGTCAGGCCCGGGCGGTCGTCCAGCGGCACGCCCCAATGCTGCTCGAACCGGGCGCGCGCCTGCGGGTTGTCCACCCGCTGGTAGTCGGGGAACATCATCGGGATCAGGCCCGCGTCCGACGCGCCCTGCACGTTGTTCTGGCCGCGCAGCGGATGCAGCCCGGTGCCGGGCCGGCCGATCTGGCCGGTCATCAGTGCCAGTGCGATCAGGCAGCGCGCGTTGTCGGTGCCGTGCACATGCTGGCTCACGCCCATGCCCCACAGGATCATCGACCCGCGCGACGTGGCGTAGGCCCGGGCCACCTCACGGATCACCGCGGCCTCGATGCCGCAGATCGGCGCCATCGCCTCGGGTGAATAGGCGGCGACATTGGCCTTCAGCTCGTCGTAGCCGATCGTCCGGCTGGCGATGAAGCCCTCGTCCACCAGGCCTTCTTCCACAATGACATGCATCATCGCGTTGAGCAGGGCCACGTCGGTGTCGGGCTTGAACTGCAGGTGATGCCAGGCCAGCCGCGTGAGCTCGCTGCGGCGCGGGTCGCACACCACGAGGCGGGTGCCACGCTGCACCGCGTTCTTGATCCAGCTGGCGGCCACCGGGTGGTTGCTGCTCGGGTTGGCCCCGATCAGGATCACCACGTCGGCCAGGGCCACGTCGCGCACCGGGTTGGACACCGCACCCGAGCCGATGCCCTCCAGCAGCGCCGCCACCGACGAGGCATGGCACAGCCGGGTGCAGTGGTCGACGTTGTTGCTGCCGAAACCAGTGCGCACCAGCTTCTGGAACAGATAGGCCTCTTCGTTGCTGCCCTTGGCCGAGCCGAAGCCCGCCAGCGATCGCTTGCCGTGGGTGTCGCGCAGCGCCTTCAGCCGCCCGCCGGCCAGGTCCAGGGCTTCCTCCCAGCTGGCCTCGCGGAACACCTCGGCCCAGCGCTCGGGGTCGAGATGCTCATGGGCCCGCTTGGGCGCATCGGCGCGCCGGATCAGCGGCCGGGTCAGGCGGTGCGGGTGATGGGCATAGTCAAAACCGTAGCGACCCTTCACGCACAGGCGGCCGTCGTTGGCCGGGCCGTCGCGGCCTTCGACCCGCAGGATGCGGTTGTCCTTGACGTGATAGGTGAGCTGGCAGCCCACGCCGCAATACGGGCAGACCGAGGCCACCTCGCGCTCGGGCACCAGGCGGGCCATCTCGCCGGCCGGCATCAGGGCGCCGGTCGGGCAGGCCTGCACGCACTCGCCGCAGGCCACGCAGGTCGACGCGCCCATCGGGTCGTCCTGGTCGAACACGATGCGTGCCTGCGCACCGCGAAACGCCAGGCCGATCACGTCGTTGACCTGTTCGTCACGGCAGGCGCGCACACAGCGGGTGCACTGGATGCAGGCGTCCAGGTTGACGGCAATCGCCGGGTGCGAGGCGTCGCTCGCCGGCTGGCTGCGGGCGGCAAACCGGGGGCGGCCCACCCCCAGCGTGCGTGCCCACTCGTCGACTTCGTTGTGCAGCGTGTGCCCCGACTGCGGCATGTCCGACAGCAGCAGCTCCAGCACCATCTTCTGGGCCGCCACGGCCCGCTCGCTGCGGCTGTGCACCGTCATGCCGGCGGTGGCAGTGCGGCAGCACGACGGGGCCAGCACCCGTTCGCCCTGCACCTCGACCACACAGGCGCGGCAGTTGCCGGCGCTCTCCAGACCGTCCATGTGGCACAGGTGCGGGATCGCCACACCATGCCGGCGTGCGGCCGACAGGAGGGTCTCGCCGGCCTGTGCCTGCACGGTGCGGCCGTCCAGGGTGAACTCGATCGGCTGCGCCGACGTTTGCACGGACGTGCTCATGCCAGCTCCTCCGGGAAGTACCTGATCACACAGTCGACCGGATTGGGCGCCGCCTGGCCCAGCCCGCAGATGGAGGCGTCGCGCATCACCTGCGACAGCTCGGCGAGCAGCGCGGTGTCCCAGCGATCCTGTTCGATCAAGGCACGGGCCTTGGCGGTGCCCACGCGGCAGGGCGTGCACTGACCGCAGGACTCGTCCTCGAAAAAGCGCATCAGGTTGCGCGCGGCATCGACCACCCGGTCGTGCTGCGACAGCACGATCACCGCGGCCGAGCCGATGAAGCAGCCGTGCGGTTGCAGGGTGTCGAAGTCCAGCGGCAGGTCGGCCAGGCGCGCCGGCAGGATGCCGCCCGAGGCGCCGCCGGGCAGGTAGGCATGCAGCGTGTGGCCGTCGAGCATGCCGCCGCAGTGTTCGTCGATCAGCTCGCGCAGCGAGATGCCCGCCGGCGCCAGCTTCACGCCCGGTGAGCGCACCCGCCCCGACACCGAAAACGAGCGCAGGCCCTGGCGGCCACGGCGTCCGTGCGATGCGAAGGCGGCTGCGCCGTGTTCGACGATCTCGCGCACCCAGTACAGCGTCTCGAAGTTGTGCTCGAGCGTGGGCCGCCCGAACAGGCCGACCTGGGCCACATAGGGCGGGCGCAGGCGCGGCATGCCGCGCTTGCCTTCGATGGACTCGATCATGGCCGACTCCTCGCCGCAGATGTAGGCACCGGCGCCGCGGCGCAGCTCGATGCGCGGCAAGGGCACCGGCGGCTGCGCCTGCAAGGCCGCCAGCTCGCGTTCCAGCAGCGCGCGGCAGCCGTGGTACTCGTCGCGCAGGTAGATGTAGATGGCTTCGATGCCCACGGCCCAGGCGGCGATCAACATGCCTTCGAGGAAGCGGTGCGGATCCCGTTCGAGGTAATGGCGGTCCTTGAAGGTGCCGGGTTCACCCTCGTCGATGTTCACGGCCATCAGCCGCGGGGCCGGCTCGGCGCGCACGATGCGCCACTTGCGACCGGCCGGGAACCCGGCCCCGCCCAGCCCGCGCAGCCCGGAGTCTTCCATGGCCTGGAGCACGTCCTCGACCGGGCGCTCGCCATTCACGCAGGCCTGCAGCAGCGCATAACCGCCGCGCGCGCGGTAGCCGGCCAGGTCAAGCGCAGGCGGCACCGTGTCGGTGACCTGGCCGCGCTGCACCGCCTCGACCACGGCCGCGTCCTGGGCGTGACCCACGGGCCGCTGGTGCACCACGGCCACCGGCGCCTGGTCACAGCGCCCCACGCAGGGGGCGGCCACCACCCGCACCTCGGCTCCGAGCACGGCCGGCAGACGCTGCAGCAACCCGCGCGCGCCAGCCAGCTCGCAGGACAGGCCGTCACACACACGCACGGTGAGCCGGGGCGGGGCATCGAAGCCACCCTCGGCGTTTTCGCGCACCACGTCGAAGTGGTGATAGAAGCTGGCCACCTCGAAGACCTCGGCCTGCGACAGACGCATCCATTGCGCCAGCGCCGCCAGGTGCGCGGTGGTGAGCTGGCCATGGCGGTCGTTCAGCGTGTGCAGGTGCTCGATGAGCAGGTCGCGCCGCGGCTGCGCGTCGCCCAGCGTGTCCAGCACTTCGCGCAGGGCCTGCGGCGCCACGCGCCGCCCCTTGGGCTGCTGGCGTTTGCGCTCACGGCTGGGGGCGCCCGCAGGGCGCAGGGGGATGACCTTGGTGTGCATCGTGGTGGCGACTCTTGTGTTGCCGGCCAGCGTAACGCCAAACCCGCGTCCAAATGTGCAAGCATATGCATAAACCCGGAGCCGGCCCATGCTCAACGTCACCCTGCAACCGCGCTGGCAGATCGGCGCCGAAGGACAGCCGCCGCTCGACGCCAGCGAGCTGCTCGGCCTGCTGGCGGCCGTCGACGAAGCGGGCGGCATTGCGCAAGGGGCGCGCCTGCTGGGCTGGTCATACCGCCATGCCTGGGGCCGGATACGCCAGGCCGAGGCCGTGTTCGGGCAGGCCCTGATCGAGACCGGACGCGGACGCGGCTCGACCCTGACTGCGCTCGGCCGCAAGCTGGTGTGGGCCGACGCACGCATCAGCGCACGCCTGTCACCGCTGCTGGCCACGCTGGCATCCGAGCTGGCCAGCGAGCTTGATCGCCGCACGGCGCGGGGTGCCGTGCGGCTGCATGCGAGCCATGGTTTTGCGGTGGCCACGCTGATGGAGCAGCTCCAGCTTGCCCGCCTGCCGGTGGAGCTGCGCTATCGCAACAGCTTCGAGGCGGTGGCCGCCCTGGCCGGTGGCGAGTGTGACCTGGCCGGCTTCCACGTGCCGATCGGCGAATTCGCCGGCGCCGCCGCGCAGCGCTACCTCGCCTGGCTGCGGCCCGGTCGGCATCGGCTGATCCATCTGGCCGTGCGCACCCAGGGCCTGTTCCTGGCGGCGGGCAACCCGCTGGGCGTGTCGGCCCTGGCCGACCTGGCGCGTCCCGGCGTGCGTTTCGTCAACCGCCCCGAAGGCTCCGGCACCCGCATGCTCACCGACCTGCTGTTCGTGCGCCACGGTCTGGAACCGGCCGCGGTGGCCGGTTATGCCGACACCGAACTGACCCATGCCGCCGTGGCGGCCTATGTGGCCAGCGGCATGGCCGATGCCGGCATCGGTGTGCAGACGGCCGCGCAGCGTTTCGGGCTGCACTTCATGCCGCTGCTGCGCGAGCGCTACTTCCTGGCCGTGTCGGTGACGGCATTGCAGCGTCCCGAGCTGCAGGCGGTGTTGCGGGTGCTGCGTTCTCAGGCCCTGCGCGCGCGCGTGGCGGCCCTGGCCGGCTACGAGGCGGCCCATACCGGCGAAGTGCTCGAACTGTCGGGCATGTCAGACTGAGCGATCGAGAGCCCTTCACCCATGCCCCTGCACTTCCTGCGTCGACTCACCGGGCGCGACCGCACCCGGCGCGCCAACCGCCAGCTCGGCGCCGTGCTGGCCTTCGTGGCGGGCGCGATCAACGCTGGCGGGTTCCTGGCCGTCAATCGCTACACCTCACACGTCACCGGCATCCTGTCGGCCGTGGCCGATGACCTCGTGCTCGGCCACAGCACGCTGGTCGCCGCGGGGGTGGTGGCGGTGGCGGCCTTCATGGCCGGTGCGGCCACCACCGCGATCCTCATCAACTGGGCGCGCCGGCGGCGCATGCACAGCGAGTACGCCCTGTCGCTGATGCTCGAGGCCGCGCTGCTGCTGGTGTTCGGCGTGATGGGGGCCAACCTGGCCGCCTGGACCGAGCTGATGCTGCCGGCCACCGTGGTGCTGCTGTGTTTCGTGATGGGCCTGCAGAACGCGATTGTCACCAAGATCTCGCAGGCCGAGATCCGCACCACCCACATGACCGGCATCGTCACCGACCTGGGCATCGAGCTGGGGCGGCTGCTGTACTGGAACCGCTCGCCCGAGGCGAATCAGGAACACTTCGTGATGGCCAACCGCGACAAGTTGCGCATCCACCTCACCATCCTCGGCCTGTTCGTCGCCGGCGGGCTGGTCGGGGCGGTGGCCTTCAAGCTGCTGGGGTTTGCGGCGGCCATCCCGTTTGCCCTGCTGCTCGTGGCCATGGCCGCACTGCCGGTGATCGACGACCTGGCCTGGTGGTGGCGCCGCTGAGCCGCGGCGCGGGATCGCCGCGCATCAGTGCGTGTCGACCACCGGGCGCAGGCTGACGGGCACACCGCTGAGCACCGCGTTGCCCGACAGCGGGTCGCGGGCCTGTTCGTCGAGCACCGCATTGAGGTTGGCCCCCGGCCGATCGGCGGCCACCCGCAGCGCACTGCCTGGCAGGTCATGGCCCCAGCCGTGCGGCAGGCTGACCACCCCGGGCATCATCTCGGCACTCAGCTCCACCACGGCCTGCACCCGCCGTCCGCCCGGGCCTTCGATCTCGACCAGGCCCTCGTGCTGCAGGCCCTGGCGTGCCGCATCGTCGGGATGCACGAGCAAGGTGCAGCGGTACGGGCCCTTGGCCAGCAGGGGCAGGTTGTGCAGCCAGCTGTTGTTGGAGCGCACCTGCCGGCGCCCGACGATCACCAGCGGCGGGGGGGCCTGCTCCAGTTGTGCGGGCACACGCTGCAGGTCGGCCATCAGCAACGGCGGGGCCAGCTCGATGCGGCCCGACGGCGTGCGCAGCACCTCCGGGATGCGCGGCGCCAGCGGGCCCAGGTCGATGCCGTCGCGCGCCTGGCGCAGACGCGCCAGTGTCAGGCCGTCGGGCCCCTGGCCGTAGGGCCCGGTGCGCAGGCCCAGGTCCAGCAGCCGTTCCGGGCCGCGCCAGGTCGAGACGGCCTCGAACAGGGCATCGGCCTGCGGCCCGGCCGTGCGGGCCAACTCGGCCTTGAGCAGCTCGTCGTCCAGGGCCTGGCGGTCGGTGTGTGCCCCCCGGCCCTGCAGGATGGCGATCAGCGTGAGCAGGATCTCCCATTCCGCCGGCTGGCCGGCCGGTGGCGCGAACACCGCTTCGCTGAAACGAGCCTGATTGTGGTGCGACAACTGCGAGAACGCCGGGTCGTAGTGCGATTCCTCCAGTGGCGACAGGCCGGGCAGGATCACATCGGCATGGCGCGTGGTCTCGTTCAGGTAGATGTCCACGCACAGCATGAAGTCCAGCTGACCCAGGGCCTGTGCCAGCCGCGGCCCGTTCGGGGCCGACAGCACCGGGTTGGCCGCCACCGTGATCAAGGCCTTCACCTGCCCGGCGCCGGGGGTTTCGATCTCTTCGGCCAGGCAGCCTGCGGGCAGCTCGCCGAACACCTCGGGTGCACCGCTCACGCGGCTGCGGTGCCGGCCCACCGTGATGCCTCGTCCGCGCCCGGGCGGGCCCATGGTGTTGGCCTGGAAGGCCGCCGCCTTCGGGAACATCACGCCGCCTGGCGCATCGAGATGGCCGCACAGCACGTTGAGCACGTCGATCAGCCAGCTGCACAGGGTGCCGAAGGCCTGGGTGCAGGTGCCCAGCCGGCCGTAGATCGCACCGCGTTCGGCCGCGGCCAGCTCGCGTGCGAGCGTTCGGATCGTCTGCGCCTCGATGCCGCAGTGACCGGCCATCTGCTCGGGTGCAAACGGCCGCACCGCGGCGGCCAGCTCGTCCAGCCCGTTCACCTGGTCGGCCAGGTGCCGCAGGCGCAAGCGGCCTTCGTCGAACAGCGTGTGCACCATGCCCAGCAGCAGGAACACGTCGGTGCCGGGGCGGATGAAATGGTGCTGGTCGGCCAGGTCGGCGGTTTCGGTGCGCCGCGGATCGATCACCACCAGCCGGCCGCCGCGCTGGCGCAGGGCCCGTGCCTTGCCGCGAAAGTCCGGCACCGTCCACAGGCTGCCGTTGGACACGGCCGGGTTGGCCCCCAGCATCAGCAGGTGGTCACAGCGTTCGATGTCGGGCACGGCCACCGACAGCCAGTGGCCGAACATCAGCCCCGACGAGAGCTGCTTGGGCATCTGGTCCAGCGTCGAGGCCGAAAAGAAGTTGGGCGTGCCGGCTGCGCGGATGAACCGTGCGAGGTAGGTGCCCAGGCCCAGCTTGTGCACATTGGGGTTGCCGGTCACGACCGCCAGCGCCGACCGCCCATGCTGCGTCAGCAGCGGTGTCAGCCGGCGCTCGACCTCGGCCAAGGCTTCGTCCCAGCCCACCTCGACCCATTTCCCGTCGCGCCTGACCAGCGGCATCCGCAGGCGATCGGGATCGTCGTGCAGCTCCTTCAGGGCCACCCCCTTGGGGCACAGGTAACCGGCACTGAAGACGTCGGCCTCATGGCCGCGGACCGACACGACCTGGCGGCCGCGCACCTTCAGCTCCAGCCCGCAGCAGGCCTCGCACAGCGGGCAGATGCGGTGCACGGTGCGCTCTTCGGCGTTGATCGCCGTGTCGGCCGGCGTGGCGTCGAGGGTCATGGCGGGCCTTTCTTCGGGCGGTCAAGGGCATGCCGGAGCCCGCAGCATGCGGCATCCGGAGCGGTGCGGCAATGATGTGCGGCGTCATGCCCGCCCGGCTGTCACCGGGGCGACAACGCCGGCGCCGCCCGCCGACGATCCTGACCAGCACGGCCCCCCCGGCTACTGGCGTATGCCTTCGGCCTGCACCTTGAGCACCACCTCGTCCGCCACGAAGGGCAGGCCGAAGCTCATGCCGAACTCGCTGCGGCGCAGGCGGCCCTCGAAGTCACCGCCGCACACCTCGCGCCGGAACAGCGGGTTCCGATAACAGTCGAAGCGCACGGCCACGAGACTCAGGCCGCGGCTCACTCCCTTCAGCGTCAGCTCCCCATGCACCGCGCGCAGCCGCTCGCCATCGAATTCCAGGCGTTCGGCGACGAACCATGCGGTCGGATGCTCGGCGGTGGCCAGCAGGTCGGGTTCCTTCAGGCGGGCCGTGAAGGGGGCGATGCCGGTGGACAGGCCGGCCGCCAGATCGATCTGCAGGTCGACCCGGCCGCTGCGCGCCTGGCGGTCGAGCACCACCTGCCCCTCGACACGATCAATGCGCCCGCGGGTGGTCGAGGTGCCGAAATGCAGCACTTCCCAGGTCACGTTGGTGTGGGTGGGTTCCAGCGTGTAGGTGATCGCCTGCTGCGCCATGGCCGCGGTGGTGCCTGCCACCAGCGCCAGAAGGCTGAGGGTGCGCCAGGCGCGTGCAGTCAACATGTGTCCGTCCTGGGCAGGTGCTTCATGAAGCGGCGCTCGTCGGGCAGGTAGCCCATGGCCTCGTAGAAGGCATGGGCCTGCGGGCGGTGGTCACCACTGGTCACTTCGGCGCGCACGCAGCCGGCAGCGCGGAACCACCGGTCGGCCGCGTCGACCAGCCCGGCGCCGACCCCCTGGCCACGGGCGTCGTCCGCCACCACCAGGGCGGTGATCCGCCCCAGCCGACCCGGCGCATGGAACAGTTCCAGGGCATGCAGGCTGATCAGGCCCAGCAGGGGGCGGTCGTGGTGCGTGTCGTGTGATCCGTTGTGCGATCCGTCGTGCGATCCGTCGTGCGGATCGTCCGCAAGCGCGACCAGCACCGTGTCATGCGGGCCGCCCATGAGCGCGAGCAGCTTGTCGTGCACCAGCTCGCCTGTGGCCGGGTAACCCAGGGTGTGCAGCAGGCGGGTGATGCCGGGGGCGTCCGCGGCCTGCGCCGGGCGGATGTTCATCGACGGCTCCGGGAATGCGTGTGGGCCCGACAGTATCACTGCCGCGCGGCCCGTCCGGCCGAAGGGTCACGGCGCCGGCGGTGGCTCCGGTGCTTGCGGCGGCGGATCGCCCACCGCCTGCCGGTAGGCATGCCAGCTCGCATGCCCGAGCACCGGGCCGACCGCCAGCAGGCCGATGAACCACGGCAGCATCGCCAGCACCACCAGGCCCGTGATCACCGCGCCCCACCACAGCATCACCAGCGGCTGCGTCAGCACCAGGCGCATGCTCGTCAGGCCGGCCGTGATGGCATCGACCTGCCGGTCCAGGATCATCGGGATCGACACCGCGCTCACCGCATAGATCAGGCCGGCAAACGCTGCGCCCACGGCCAGGTAGGCCACGATGAAGCCGATGTTCTCGGGGTCGAGCAGCTTCAGCAGCGAGCCCTTGAAGTCCGGCATGCCGTCGAAGCTCACTGCAAAGATCACCAGCGCCGCGCGGCCCCACAGCATCTCCAGCACCAGCAGCACAAAACCGAAGATCGCCAGCGTGCCGGTGCGGGTGGTCCAGGCCAGCAGCGAGTCACCGAAGTCCGGCTTGCGGCCCTGTTCGAGCTGCTGGCTCACCCGGTACAGCCCCATGCACATGAATGGCCCCATCAGCAGGAAGCCGGCCGACAGCGCCAGCACATACTCGGGCGCACGCTCGAACACACCCAGCAGGGTCCAGCCCATCGCAATGAAGCACGCGCCGTAAAACAGCCCGATGACCGGCGCACGCGCAAAGTCGCGCGTACCCAGCGACAGCCAGCGCCACACGTCGCCCAGGCGCAGCGTGCGCAGCGGCAGGTCGAACGCGCCCGGCGCACGCGGCGCTTCGGTCTCGGGGCTGCGGGGAGAGGGGTCCGGTGCTGTGTCCATGGTGTCATCGTGGATGTTCACCGAGGCCTGCGCCAGAGGCTTGATGCAGATCAAGTCGGCGATGTGAGGCGCAGGCACAAGGCAGCTTGCACCACAAGCTGGGAGGCTTCCCATCGGGATCGTTCCCAGTTCGCAGTCAGACAGACGCAGCCTTCCCTACCGATAAGGACATGCACATAGGTATTCCTCCCGATGGGAAGCACACCAACTAGCACAGCACAAAGCGCCTGCCTACGATGCCGTCCACAACCAACAACCCTGGGGAGGGTGCATGTTTCCACAACTTTCCTTGCCTGCGGGAGCAGGCTCGCGGCTCGCCCACCAGCTCAATGCAGACCATGAGACTGCCATGCAAGCCAATGTGGTGGCGAGCAGACCGAACGATACGGCTCAGGCAACCACACACGGCGCGATCGCGCTTGGCTTGGCACACGACGTTGTCAAGGGAGTGACACAGGGCCTGATCGGGTTGGTGAGCGACGTAGGGAAGGGTTGGGTCATGATTGGTGACACCCTGATCCACGGCGGCGCGCATGTAAATCGGATTGCCACCTTTGATCTGAGGCCGTGGTCCTACGGCCCTGGTCCCGGGCAAGTCGCGGGTATGGCCGGCGAAATGCTCAGTCCGGCTGCGGCTGTCAAGTCAGTGCAGGCCGGCGTGGCTGCGGCGCGAATGGTGGGGCCAATCCTTGCTGACGAAGCAGCGTACTTTCTCGCTCGCCAGGGCCTGCTTCTTTCGGTGGTCGAGCGAGCGGGGCGTACCACCGGCATTCGGTTGTTCGAAAATCAGCTGCCGCACCGTTTGGCGCACGAATTGGCCGAGGCTCGTGCGCTGGGCGTCAAACCGATGCGCGTGGATGATCCTGCCTTTGCGGCTATGGCGAACGAGGGCAAGGTCAAGTTCGTCGTGACTGAATCGGGCGAACTGCTGATCGGTCCTCACACGCGGCATGGGGTGGAAATCTCGCACGCGGTCCTGTCGCGAGGTAGTCCCGTACAAGCTGCTGGTGAGGCTGAGGTGTTCATCCATGGACACACGAAAATCGTTACCAACTTGAGGGAGCACAGTGGCCACTTCATGAACGGGGCGAGCGCCGCGCAGAATGCAGCGGCCAAGCGGGTGGCGAACGCAGCCTTTGGCCGATCAGGCCTGCAAGTCGTGGAGTGACGCAGCATGAATGTCCAGCAGTGGTCCGACCATTTCGCAGGGGCTCCCTCCGAGGCCACCCTGCGCGAGCGCTTCCACCCCGGGGCGTTCCGGGTGTCCCGCAGTCTCTATGCGCCTCACGACCGCTTTCCGGGGGTGATGTCGCCTGCCACCTGCTATGTCCTGCAGGGGGCTTGCCGCTACTCCTTTGCGGGTGAGGCGGTGACGGTGCGGGCGGGTGAGTTCTGCGAGTTGCCGGGTGGCGACTACGAGTTCGAAGTCGTCGGCGCCGCAGGTGCCGAAGAAGTGCTGGTCTGGGACATGCGCGCCGTGCTGGCGCGTGCCGGCGTGCCCTGGTCTTCGGTGGCTGGGACGGGCCCGGGGTGAGCACCTTGTTGCGCCTGCCCCGACGTGGAGGGTGTCGGTTTCAGGGCAAGCGCCGTGAATGCACCGTGCTTGGCGCAGCGCTCGGGTCATGCCCGCGAAGGCGGGCATCCAGACCGATGCCCCGGCTGGCCGCCCCGGGCTGCCCGCGCGGGAGGGATCGCGCGGGCGTGTCGATCACTGCTGCTTGATCGCCTCGACCTGCACGACCAGGCGCACGTTGTCCTGGAAGCCCATGTTCAGGCCCCAGTTCATGCCCCACTGGCTGCGCTGGATGGTGGTTTCGAAGTCGCCGCCGCAGACTTCACGCTTGAGCATGGGGTTCTGGTAGCAGTTGAACTTGCTGGCCTTCAGCGTGACCGGGTTGGTCTTGCCCAGCAGCGTGAGCGTGCCGGCGATCTCGGACACCTTGTCGCCGTTGAAGCTGAACTTGTCGGCCACGAACTTGGCGGTGGGGTGTTCGGCTGCGTTGAAGAAGTCCTTGCTCTGCAGGTGCTTGTTGAACGGCTCGACGCCGGTGTTGATCGAGGTGGTGTCGATCGTCAGCTCGACCTTGCCGGACTTGCCTGCACGGTCGAACTGCACCGAACCTTCCTTCTTGTCGAAGCGGCCGCGGTTGGTGCTGGTGCCGAAGTGGTCGATCTCGAAGGTCACGAAGGTGTGGGTCGGGTCGATGCTGTAGGTGGCCGATTGCGCCTGGGCGCCCACGGTCAGGGCCAGCAGTGCGGTGGCGAGCAGGGTCTTTTTCATGAGGTGAGGTCCTTCAGTGAGTTGCAGGGGGAGGGTGGATGCGGGAGGGAATCGCAGGGCCGTCGCGGCCGGCTTCACAGGCCGCCCACGCCGCTGAGGGCGAGCTTGAGCTTGACCTGCACGTCGTTGGCGACCATCGAGGTGTCGGTCCATTCGCCTTCGCCGATCTTGAATTCGAGCCGCTTGAGGGTGAAGCTGCCGGTGGCCGTGGTGGTGCCACCCGCCTGCGTCAGCGCCACGGGCACGACCACGTCGCGGGCGTTGCCCTTGATCGTGAGCTTGCCGTTGACCTCGAAGCGGCCGCCGCCCAGCCCCTTCACGGTGGTGGACTGGAAACTGGCCTGCGGGAACTTGGGCGTGTTGAACCAGGCGGGCTTGACGAGTTCGGACTCGGTTTCGGCCGAGCCGAGCGATGCGCTGCCGAGGTCGACGGTGAAGGCAATGCGCGCCGCCTCGGGCTTTTTCGGATCGAAGGCGACCTGCGCATCGAACTTGGTGAACTTGCCCTCGACCGGCACGCCCATCTGCTTGCTGACAAAGGCGATCTCGCTCTGGGCCGGCAGCAGCTTCTGCTGCGCCCAGGCGGCCGGGGCGGTGGTGAGGGTCAGGACGGCCAGGGCCGACAGGCTCGACAGGGCGAACAACTTGCGTGACATGGGAGTTCCTCGGAAATCAGGTAGGACGGAGCTCAGGCGCGGGCCGGCCACATGCGGGCCAGCAGGCCGTCGCGGTCGATGAGCTGGTGTTTCAGCGCTGCGGCAACGTGCAGCACGACCAGGGTGGCCAGGCCATAGGCCAGCCAGCCGTGCCAGGGCTTGATGGCCTCGGCCAGCGCCTTGTCGACCGGCACGAAGTCGGGCAGCGGCAGCACGCCAAACACCACGATCGGGAAACCCGCGGCCGAGCTGTAGGCCCAGCCCACCAGCGGCACGGCAAAAAACAGCAGGTACAGCAGATGGTGCGTCGCGTGGTGGGCCAGGCGTTGCCAGCCCGGCATCGCCGCCTCGATGGCGCGCGGCAGGGCGGGCGGGCGGTGCGTGAGGCGCCACAGCAGACGCAGCGCCGACAGGGCCAGGATCACGGTGCCGGCCCACTTGTGCCAGTTGTAGAGCTTCAGCCGCGTCGGCGACATCGACAGGCTGGTCATGTACAGGCCCACGGCAAAGGCACCGACGATGGCCAGGGCCAGCACCCAGTGCAGTGCGATGGCGAGGCCGGAATAGCGGGTGGGGGTGGCGCTCATCAGTGAATCGATTTGAAGGGGGTTTCGGGCCGGGGCAGCCGCTCCGGTCCAGTGCATGGCGAGAGCATAGGAGAGGGGTGTCCGGCAAAAGTTCACCCTGCTTCAAGTAATTGTTCGAATACTTTGAATGCCGGTCGTGAGCCAGATGGCTCAGGCACACTGCGGGCATGCCCGGGCCACTCCCTCACCGAACACCGTGACACGTCGCTTCCTTCTGCGTCACCCTCGCCGCCTGGGACTGGGCCTGGCTGCCCTGGCGGGCGCGCTGGGTCTGCCACATGTCGCCCTGGCCGACACCCCTGCGGTGCCACTGGATCTCGGCGTGTGCCGCAGCATCGCGGGTGATGCCGAACGCCTGGCGTGCTACGACCGGCTGGCCGGCCGGCCGCGCTCCGACACGGCCCGGCCCGCCACGCTGTCGATGCCGGCGCCGCTGGTGACGCCGCCCTCGGCGTCTGCAGATGCTGCGGCCACGCCGGTGGCCACACCGTCCGGCCCCGGGCTGATGGCTGCACCCCGCACAGGCGGCACGGGGCTGTGGTCCAAGTTCTGGGAGTTGGAGCGTGCCGACAAGCGCGGCACCTTCAACTTCCTGACTTATCGTCCGAACTTCCTGCTGCCGGTGCACTACACCAGCCGCATCAACCGCTCACCGACCAGCCCCACGCCCGGGCGCGAGGGCAGCCTGCCCGACTACAAGCGCATCGAGGCCAAGCTGCAGCTGTCGTTGCGCACCAAGATCGTCCAGAGCCTGTTGCTGCCCGACGCCGACCTGTGGTTCGGCTACACCCAGCAGTCCTTGTGGCAGGTCTGGAACAAGCAGGACTCCGCGCCGTTTCGCAGCACCGACTACGAACCCGAGCTGATCTACGTGGTGCCCGTGCCGCGCCCGTATGGCGAGCTGCCGGGCGGCTGGCGCCTGAGCATGCTGCAGGCGGCGCTGGCCCACCAGTCCAACGGCCAGACCGAGCCGTTGTCACGCAGCTGGAACCGCGTCTATGTGGCCGCCGGCCTGGAGCGCGGCGAATACAGCCTGCTGGCCCGCGTGCTGCGCCGTCTGCCCGAAGACCGCGACGACGACGACAACCCGGACCTCACCAGCTACCGTGGCCGGGGTGACATCGCCCTGACCTGGACGCCCGGGCGCGCGACAGCTTCGGTGCTGTACCGCACCACACTGCGTGACCTGCGGCGCGGTGCGCTGCAGTTCGACTGGACCTATCCCGTGGACAGCGACAAGCCCGACGGCCTGCGCTGGTATGTGCAGGTGTTCACCGGCTACGGCGAGTCGCTGCTCGACTACAACTTCCGTCAGACCAGCTTCGGCCTGGGACTGACGCTGTTCGAGTTCTGAAGATCCTGGTGGATGGGTGAGGGCGGGCCGAACAGCCCCGCCTCGCCTGCGGCCCGAGCCCATGCGTCTGCCAGCCCGGCAGGCAGCAGGTCGTGGCGCAGCAGGAAATCGAGCGTGACAAGCGCCGCATCCACGGTCATGGCCTCGCCCTTGAGCAGCTCGATGACCTCGTCCACCGGCACCAGGCGGTGAGCCATCACCTCGCCGTCGATGTTGCGCGGCTGCAGCCCTTCGGGCAGACGCAGGTCGTAACTGAAGAGGATCTCGTGCTGCAGGCCTTCGGCCACGTCGCGCAGCAGGCGGATGCGGCGCCCGGGCCGGGCCTGGCGGGCCAGCACCGCGTCGAGGCCGGATTCCTCCCAGCATTCGCGCACCAGTGCGTCGAAAGGCGTCTGCCCGTGCGCGATGCCGCCACCCACCAGGTTGTCCAGTCGACCCGGATCGGTGGCCTTGTTCAGTGAACGTTGTGCGATCCACAGCGCCGTGATGCGCCCTTGGGCATCGCAAACATGGCCATTGAGGTGGGCCCCGAAAGTGAGCGTGCCCCAGAAGCGCGCGGCCGCCCGCTCCAGGCAGGCCAGCACCGGGCTGTCAGGGTCGACCTGCACCGTGTAGACCTCGTCGCGCCAGCCGGCAATGAGCCCGGCTTCGCGCAGCGCGAGGTTGCTGCGCGCCAGGGCCTCGGTGCGTGCCTCGGGTGTCGACAGGGCGGCCGCGAACGACACACCGTGGTCATCGATCAGCAGCCAGGGCGCGTAGCGGGCCAGCAGGGGCAGGTGATCGCGCCGGACCGAGCCGACGACCGTGCCCTCGACAAGCAGCGGCACACGCCGGTGGGTGTCGACGCGGCGCGCCAGATCGATCGATGGACATACGGCGAGGGCAGGCGGCATGCGCGACAGTGTAGGGCCGCAGTGCGGGGGTGCCTCTGCGAACCATTGCGGTGGCTGTACGGCAGCACGTGCGGGCGGCAGCGCGCGCCCATGTGGCCAGCACGACACGCCGCGGCTGACGTGTACGAGCGTGCATCGTCGCGGGTACTTCCAGTACAGCTGGCGTCACACCCCGTAACCAGCACTGGGAAGCATACTAGCTAGGCAAGCCCGGGCAGGGCTGCCACGATGTCCGCCACAAACACAACGGACACTCAGGGAGTCCTGCTCATGCTCAACCCCATCGCCACGGCGGGGTCGGCTGAAGTGCGCGCGCTCGTTCACGCGGCGGACCCGGTCGAGCCCTTGCTCGACACACTCGACGAGCACTTGATTGGCGGCTCCGCTGACGCCTCGGTCGACCCATCGCCCCAGACAGCCCCCGGCGCACAGCTGGCGCTGTTGGCCGCCCGGACGCCCGCAGGCCTGACGCTGGCGGCCGCACAGAGGCCATCAGATCGATTCGAGGGCGTACAGGTCGCGGGCTCGATGGTGCTGCCCGATCAGCTCATCAAGGAAGGGGCCTCGAAGAACTTGGCGGTGCAGCAGAAGCGCCTCTACGGCGGACTGGAGAAGTGGTCGGCGGCGCTCAGTGCTGGTGTGCAAGATCCGGCCCGCCTGGCTGATCTGAGGAATGTCGGACTGCGAGAAATCGATGCGTATCGCCGAGCAGTTCAGGCTGATCCGGCCTTGCAACAAGAACTGCTGTCGCGAGGGCTCACGTCCCCAAAGGATCTGGAGAGCGTCTCGCAGCTGAGTCTTCTCGGTGACCCCGCCACCGTCCACCGTCTGGCAGCGGCCACGGCCCAAGCCGGTGGGGCGGGGCAGGCAAGTGGTGCGGCCATCGCCGCCAAGTTGCGAGACCTCGAGCCCTTGGGTGATGCGTTTGTCGCTCGTATTCCGGGTGACGCGCGGGTTGAGGCGGTTGCTCCAGGCGCATACCTGAACACGCTTTTGGGCATGCGCCGACACGTGGACAGCACGATGCTGTACCTGGCCAGCCTGACCGATGCTCAGATGGCGCAGTTGGGTGCCTACACCGATGCGGTGATGGCGGGCGGTGGACTGACGCGCTACAAGGACAGCGAAGGGCTGGCAGCAGCGTGGGCCGGTGCACAGATCACGCAGAAGAGCATGGACCGGCTGACGGAGGGGTTGTCGATTGCCGGCATGGGGCTGCGCAACTTCTCCAGATCGATCGCCAGCTCTTTTCCACAACTGAGTGCCGTGGCACCCAGTTCGGCCTTGCACAAACAGCGCGGCGCGCTGATGATTTCAGGCGATCGGATCGGGCCATTGTATGAAAATCAGCTGCCAGGACGTTTGGCCGAAGAACTGGCGGCAGCGCGAATTCGAGGCATCAGCCCGACGTCTCCAGTCGGGCCAAAATTCGATGCGGCGATCAATCAAGGAACCATCAAATACGCGGTGGACGAACTTGGTCAAATCAAGGTCATCCCGAAATTTGCGGCAGATGGCGCCGAGATCTCACACGCAGTGATAACGAAGGGGAGGCCTGTACTGGCCGCTGGCGAGGCTGAGATTGCCGGCAGCGTGAACGATGGATACTTCGGGGTGGGCATCAATGAGCACAGTGGGCATTTCATGCGTGGCAACACGGCGGCCCAGAATGCAGAAGTAATCAAGCGCGCAAAACATGCATTTGCTGCGTTTGGCATCGAATTCTGAAAGGGCAAGAATGAGCATCAACCTCTGGACGGAAGTGTCCAGTGAACCCATTTCGGAAAAGGCGATACGTGCCTTGTACCCCGCATCCAAGGGGTATCGACACTTCCCGAATGCCTACGCCGCAGGGGTACGCTTTGGCGGCGATCATTCCCGCGAAAGCCGCGTTTTTGTCTTGGAGGGCGCCTGCACCTATTGCATAGGCGATTCAAAGGTGACGATACGCGCAGGCGAGTTTGCGGAGCTGGTGCCCGGAGCCTATCAATTTGAGGCATCTCCAACCCACCCTGTCCGCTTGGTCACGGTCTACAGCTTGTCCGAACTCTCGGCGTGAACTCTTGCCCTTGTCCTCCCGTGGCACCAAGCCGATCGGTCGCCAGGCCGGCTCGGGCAGTGCCATCAGTTCGCGCGAAGCCTCCAGGCTCTGGTTGAGCGGATGCCGCATGTTGCGGCTCAAGGTGTCGTGCTGCAAGGCCGGCGCTCAGGTCTTCTCCACCAGCTCCACCAGCTCCACCAGCCGCTGAGCCGGGGGTATCTCTCCCTCTCCCGCTTGCGGGAGAGGGTTGGGGAGAGGGTGCTTCGAGTCGCTGCTGCGGTGATGTGTGGCGCCGAGTTTCGCCCCTGGCGGGGCGAGCCGGGTCTCGGCCCGGCGGCCGAGTTCCCTTTCTTG
>CAMLSD010000028.1 GCA_946482595.1 uncultured Comamonadaceae bacterium | reverse complement strand
CACCTCAGGAGGGCCCCCATGGCCAAGGCAGACTACATCGGTTTGAAAAGCGACGCCCTGCTGGCCAAGGCGTTTGCCGGCTGGGAGTTCAACGGTTTCGAGTTTCCACGGGCCGGTGTGGCCGACGGCTGCACCGGCGAGAAATGCATCTCGCGCGCCGTGCAGTACTACCTGCGCCGCCGTGCCGGCAATGGCAGCTGGCAGGCCTCACCCGACGACGCCGTGGGGCTGCTGTCGGGCCACCTGTACTTCAAGGCCTCCTGCGGCGAGGTCAAGGACTCCACTTTGTCGATCAAGCTCAAGCTCAAGGAGTTCCACCTGACCATGCGACGCACCAAGAGCCAGCTCCTGATCGACAGCAACGGGTCGTCGATCATGACCAGCGGTGAGTCCATTCACATCAATCGCAACACCGAATGGGGCCGCCCCAAGAACATCGATGCACTGGTGCTGGCACTGGCAAGCGACCTGCCCGGTGTGCCGGCCTTCACGCGCGCAGAGCTGCTCGCTTTCCTGACCGAGTACCGCCGCTACACCAAGGCGCACATGACGATCCTGGCCGACGAACTGATGGTCGAGGCCGCCAAGCACCTGCAGGCGCAGCTCGGCGTGACGGTGAACGTCGAAGGCGACAGCTCGCTGACCGGACGGGACCCGTGAAGGACAGCATTGACGCATCGACCGCACGCGACCGACATTCACGCATGAACCGACGCCACACCCTGTCCTGGATGCTTGCCGCCGCAGCGGCACCGCACACCCTGGCACAGCCCGCGCCGTCGACCGAGCCGGCGGCCGCAGCCTCGCCGCTCAAGCGCATCATCGACGAGCAACTCACCGACGTGCGCAGCGTTGTCGTGCTGCAGGGTGGCCGCGAGCGGTTTAGCCACGATCGCCCCAGCGTGTCGCCCGATGCGCTGCATGATCTGCAGTCGATCACCAAGAGCGTGCTGGCGCTGCTGGTGGGCATCGCCCAGGGACAGGGCCTGCTGAGCGATCTGGACACCCCGGTCGTGCGCCTCCTGCCGGCGCTCGCCGAGGTGAACCCGTCGGCCCAGGCACAGCAGTTGACGGTACGCCACCTGCTGACGATGACCGCCGGCTTCCAGGCACGGGACAGGCGCTGGAGCGATCCGAAGGAACGTCCTGCGTTTGCCTTCAGCCGGCCGTTCGACGCCGACCCGGGTTCGCGCTTTCGCTATGACAACCCGGCCGCGCACCTGCTCGCAGCGGTTCTGGCGCAGGTGGTCGACTCCGAGCTGCTGCCCTATGCACGCCAGCACCTGTTCGAGCCGCTGGGCATCCAGCAGGTCGAATGGCGGGCCGACGAACAAGGGCATCAGCGTGGGGACGAGGGGCTGAAGCTGCGCACCGCCGATCTTGCGCGACTGGGGCAGCTTGTGTTGCAGGCGGGGCGCTGGGATGGCCGGCAGCGGGTGCCCGAGACCTTCCTGAAGACCGCTGCCACACGACACAGCGCGGGCGGTGCGCCGGTGGGCCTGCCCTACGGCTACCTGTGGTGGCTGCCAGGCGAGGACGGCAACATGCTGGCCAGCGGCTTCGGCGGGCAGTTGCTCTGGGTCGCACCAGCCCAGGACGCCGTGTTGGCAGTGACGTCGGACGTCTCTCGCGACAGCACCGCCCGTGGCCATGCCGTCACGCTGGTCCGGCAGCACCTGCTGCCTCGGCTGCGCGCGAGCGCTGCACCCAGGACATCCTGAACCTGGCGGGCTCGTTCACACCGTCTCAGCCCGCCAGGTGCTGCCGAAAGAAGGCCACCGTGCGCTCCCAGGCCAGCCGGGCGGCTGCCGCGTCGTAGCGTGGGGTGGTGTCGTTGTTGAAGCCGTGCTGGGTGCCCGGGTACTGATGCATCTCGAAGCGTGCACCGGCGGCTTTCAGCGCTGCCTCGTAGGCAGGCCAGGCGGCGTTGATGCGTTCGTCGACGGCTGCCAGGTGCACCAGCAAGGGCGCCTTCACGCGGGCGGCCAGTTCAGGGGCAGGGGAGTTGCCATAAAACGGCACCCCGGCATGCAGGTCGGGCAACTGGGTCGACAGCCAGTGCACGATGCCGCCGCCGTAGCAGAAGCCCACGGCACCCAGCCGGCCATTGCCGTCGGAGCGGGCCTGCAGCCAGCGCACGGCGGCGAGGAAGTCGGCACGGGCGCGGGTCTGGTCCAGCGTGGCAAAGGCCGCGCGGGCCTTGTCCTCGTCACCCGGGTAGCCGCCCAGCGGCGTCAGGGCGTCGGGCGCAAGCGCCATGAAACCGTCGAGGGCAAGGCGGCGGGTGATGTCCTCGATGTGCGGGTTCAGCCCGCGGTTTTCGTGGATGACCAGCACCGCAGGCAGGCGTGAGGCACCCGCCGACGCGGGGCGAGCCAGGTAGCCGCGGATGCTGCCGTTGCCGTCCGGTGAGGGCACGGTCACGAGATCGGTCTTCAATCGGGCGTCGTCCGGGCGCACCTGCTGGCCCAGCGCGAAGTTCGGGCTCAGGGCCGCCAGCAGGCCGGCAGCGGTCATGCCGGCCTTGGCAAAACGCTGGGCCCGGTCGAGAAAGGCCCGCCGGTCGAGGTCGCCATGCACGTAGGCGTCAAAAAGGATCAGGACCTCCTGGTCGAAGTCCTGCGCGGTGAGGCGATCGGGCATGGTCGGCTCCTGGTTGACTCGCCGCGAGCTTACTTCCGGCGGCCGTCACCGACCCGCCTGCCCGTGCTGCCAGTGGGGTCGCACCCATGGCGGGTTCGTTCACACCTTCTCAGGCCTGGACGTCGAACAATGACAGGTGGTTGGCCAGGTGCATGGCGTGCGCCAGCTCGTACTGGGCCTTGTCCAGCTCACCGTAGGCAAAGTGGGGCCGAAGCGCGCCGCTCCACGCGGCAAAGTCGGCCAGCGCCTGCTGCAGCCGGGCCAGTGCCTGCGGCTCATCGCTTGCGTCGGCCAGTGACGGTGCGCCCGGAATGGGCTCGCTCAGGTCGTGGCTCATGCGCCCCCGCCACGCGAACACGTTGAAGGCCGCCGCCCCGACCGTGGCCTGGAACAGGCGCGACGACGGCTGCGGGTAGCCGCTCATCGAGTACTCGATGCTCTGTGCGCAATGCACGAGCGTCTGCGCCCAGCTCCAGACGGCCGCGCTGCTGCGCTGCGGCGCGGACGCAAGCCGCATCAGCTCGGCCTGTGCCTGCGCCAGGCTCGTCAGGCTCAACGCCCGATCCCCGGTGTCACCCGCACACGCTGCACTGCCCGCAGCCGCAACCGCAGCGCAGGTGAGGAGAAACCGGCGACGGGCATCACCGGAAGGCGAGGGCGGGGCAGTCAGGCGCATGGCGTGAAGCGGGCAAGGGCAAAGCAGCCGCGGACGGCAACGGCCCGATTCTGCCCCAGCCCCACGCGCCACAACCCGCGCCCGACCGTGCCATCCGACCGGAATCCGCCGCGACATGCCCCACCCCCCTCACCACAACGGCCCCGGACGACCTACCATTCGGGGTGGTTGCATCCAAGTTGTACTGTCGTTCTGAGAGCATGAGCACCGCCGCACGGCCGCCCGAAGGCGGCGCTCGTCCTCCCATGGGGAGGCGGTCACGCAGTGACCGGTGGGCCAACATCCACACCGCCGCACGGCCGCCCGAAGGCGGCGCTCGTCCTCCCATGGGGAGGCGGTCACGCAGTGACCGGTGGGCCAACATCCACACCGCCGCACGGCCGCCCGAAGGCGGCGCTCGCCGTCGCCTGCCAGCCCCCCGGAGCCTGCAACCCTCACCCGCGGAGCGCCCATGAGCACCGACGCCATGCTGCAGCGCGTGGGGCAGCTCACCGCGTCGCTGTCCGGCCGCCCCGAAGATGTGCTGCCTGTCTGCGCCTTGCTGGAGGAGCTGCTGCGCACCCGCCCGGGTGTGCGAGGCACTCACCTGCAGGCGCTGATCCGATCGGCGTTGCCGCTGGTGGACCGGCAGGTGTCGGAAGCCTTGCGCGACGTGGCCCGCGCCCAGCAGGCGTTCGAGGCCAATCCGATGAGTCCGGCCTTCGACGCGGCCCGGTTCGTGAATAGCGCCACGCTCGCGCTGCGCTCGCTCAGTGCACCCGCGCCCGCCGTTGCACCGACGGCGTCCGGCACGCCAGCGCTGCCGCCCACGACGGTGATCGACGCCGAAGCTGCCACCGGCGACCGGCGCGTGCTCTTTCTGGTGTTGCTTGTGGCCTTTGCCCTGGTCACGGCCGTGATTGCCGTGGTGGCGCTGCTTGCGCTGCCGCAGGATCGGGCCCCGCGCAGTGTGTCGCGCGGCGTGGTAGTCGAGCCTGACGAGCCGCCGGTGGCTGCACCTGCCGAGCCGGTCGCGGCTGCCGAGGCGGCAGACGCGTCATCGCCGGCCAGCGCTGCGGCCGTGACTGCGCCGGCGGACACACCCGCGGCACCCGCATCCGCTGCGCAGGGCGCGGTGGTGCGGCCCACCTTGCACATGCGCGGCGAGATCGTGCTGCGCGGCAGCGGCGATCCCAAGGCCGTGGCGGCCGAGCTGCGGCAGGCGCTGGGGTTGCCACCCGAGCGGCCTGAGCCATCTGACCCGCCCGGACCCTGAGACCGGCACGCCGCGCGAGCGTCAGCGCGGCCGTCGCACTGCCCGCACCTTGCCGGTGGTGCCGCCGCCACAGTAGAAGAGGCCGTCGCCGTCCGACTCCAGCCCGCTGACCCCCGTGCCGGCAGGCATCTGCAGGCAGGTCTGCACCGTGCCGTCACGCGGGTCGATGCGACGCAGGTCGCTCTGATCGCCTTCCCAGGTGCCGTGCCACAACTCGCCATCGACCCAGGTCACGCCGGTCACGAAACGATTGGATTCGATCGTGCGCCGGACCGAACCGGTGTCCGGGTCGATCTGCACGATCCGGCGGTCACGGTATTGCCCGACCCACAGGCTGCCCTCGGCCCAGGCCATGCCGGAGTCACGGCCCTGGCCCGGTGCAGGAATGGAGTGCACCACCTGTCCGGTGGCCGGATCGATCTTGTCGATGCGCGATTCGGCCAGTTGATAGAAGTGGGTGCCGTCGAACGCCGTGCCGGCGTCACACACGCAGTCGAGCGTGCGCACCACCTCGCCGCGGTCAGGGTCGATCGCAATCAGTCGCGTGCCGGTGGCGGCCCAGACATGTTCGCCGTCATGCGTGACGCCGTGGACCGCGGCAGCACCAGGGTAGGGTCCGTATTCGCGCACGATCTCGGCGGCCTGCAGCAGCGTGCCAGCGGGCAGGGCGGCAGGCGGGTGGTCGCCTGCGCTGCCGCAGTCGCCGCAGGCTTGTGCACCGGCTCGGGTGGTGGGGGAAGGGGCAGTGTCCAGAATCTCGGGCATCGTCTTGCTCCATGCGGTGAAGGGGAGGGCCCGGTGCGGCGCCATCGCCACACCGACAGGAGCCAATCTACGCGGGTGCCAGCGAAGCCGGGAGTAACAAGATCGTCGTGAATCCGGTGAGCGTCGGTGCCAGCCAGCGACGATTGCGGCCCCGCCCGATGCTGCGCACCTGGCCGTCCACCTCCAGTTCGGCCAGGGCCCGCTGCAGGGTACGCTGGCTGCTGTCCAGCGCAAGCGCCAGCGACGAGGTCGACCAGGCCGCGCCATCGGCCAGCAGTGCCAGCAACGAGGCCTGCTCGCCGTCGATCGGTGGGAGCAATACGGCCACCTCACGCCCGTCATGAGGCGCCAGCCTGAAACCCCGGGGGGTGGCCTCGATGCGTGCCAGCGGTGCCACCAGCGCCCGCAGGCGACCGATCTCGACCCTCAGCCGGGCACGATGTGTTTCATCGGGGTGTCTCATCCGGAACGCCTCGGCGATCAGGCCGGCACGATCGGCTTCGCCAGGCCAGGCCTGCGCCAGTGCTCGGGCGAGTGTGAACAGCACCGGGCGACGCAACAGCGGCAGCCAGTGTCCACCCTGGCGCAGGCCGCGACGGCAACCGTCGAGCACCAGGCAATGCCCCTCGAGCAGCGCATGCACGTCATCGAGGGTCAACGGCCGCTCGCCTGCCGGTTGACGCAGGCGTGCCGCCGGGCGGCTCAAGGCGGCATGTGCGTCGTCGACCTCCCCCTGCAGCGCGCCCACGCCCGCGTGCCGCGCAGCCATCCGCGCCCGTTCGAGCGCGTCGCGGGCCAGCTTGGTGTCGAGTCGGCGCAGGGCCAGTTCGGCCGTCGCCAGGTCCGCCACGGCGGACAGTGCCGCCGCCCGGGTGTCGCTCAGCGACCCTGTCAGCAGCCCTGTCAGCGGGCCGGCATCCGACGGCCGTGCGGCAGGCGAGGGCAGGCCCTGGCAGGCCTGGAGTGCCAGCGCCGCATCGGACAACCGACCCAGCAGCAACAGCCGCCGCACGCCGATCAACCGGGCCTGCAGTGCGTTGCCGTGGTCGCCATGCTCGACCAGGCAGCGTGCCGCGGCGTCCAGCCCAGGCGTTGCCACGTCGATGTCGCGCAGCGCCAGTGCCACCTCGGCTTCGGCAACAACACACCGCGCGCGGGCCAGCATCTCATGCTCGCCGAACCCACGCCAGGCGGCGCGCAACAAGTCGCGTGCCCGCACCAGTTCGCCCAGCTGGGCCATGGCGATGCCACGCAGTGCCAGCGCGGGCGGATCATTGCGCAGTGCCACATGGGCCAGTGCGGCCAGTACATCACCACCGGCAAGCGCACGCGCAGCCGCTGCGATCAGTGAATCCATGCCAGTGTCGTGAGTTGGAAGTTCGTTGAACCTCGCGTCATGAGGGATCAACCGCTCGCGAATCCTGACGAAAACGGCCGATCACTAGGTACGGCGCCGCTCGATGCCGGCCCGTGCGTAGTGGCGCGCCTTGTCGGCGTACATCTCGTGATCGGCCTGCTGCAGGGCGGCATCGAGACCAGGGCCGTCCTGGCAGGTCGCGACGCCGACGGCCAGGCTGAGCGGCTGTTCAGGGTGTCGCAGGTTGTCGCGAGCCAGTTCGGCGTCGATGCGCTGCCGCATGGCCTGGGCGCCCGCTTCGTCGGTGGCAGGCAGCAGCACTGCAAACTCATCGCCCCCGGTGCGAGCCAGGCATCCTGCGGGGCCGACCGCATCGCGCAGCAGCATGGCGGCACGCCGCAGCAAGGTGTCGCCGGCAGCGTGGCCCTGGGTGTCGTTGGCCTGCTTGAGCCCGTTCAGGTCCAGTGCCAGCACGCTGGCCGGCCAGGGGCCCGTGCGCGCAAGCTGCTCGACGGCCTCGGTGAAGTGGCTGCGGTTGTGCAGGTGGGTGAGGCTGTCGTGCGCGCTGAGATAGGCCAGGCGCGCTTCGTCCCGCTTGCGCGCCGTGACGTCCTGGAGCGACACCAGCACACGCTTCCAGGTGGCTTCGTGTCCGGCAAGCACTCGTGCCTCAAGGTGGATGTCCAGCCGCCGCCCGCTCAGCGTGTAGTTCACCGTGGCGTTGGCCAGCGCCAGATGGCCGTCCCACAGCTGCTGCATCTCGTGCGCAAACATGGGCAGCGAGTCGTCTCGGAACAACCGGTCCAGCTGGCCCAGCAGTTCGTGCTGGCTGGGGGCCTCGAACATCGCCAGCGTGCGCTGGTTCACGCGCAGCACCATCAGGCTGTGCGCACACTGGCGCAGCCGCTCGGGATGCGTCCGGAACATCGCCGCCAGGTCGCTCACACCCTCGGCACGCCAGGTGTCGAACAGTGCGCGGATTGCGCTGTAGTCCTCCAGCCATAGCGACACCGGAGCCAGTTCGAAGATCTGCTCGAAGTCTGAAAACGCGCCGTCGCCCAATTCGACCGTCCTGTCGCTGCCTTGTGTCGAGCCATCGTAGCGTGGCCGCAGGGGCCGCAGCCAAGGTGGAATCCCCAGAGGTGCCAAACCGTGCGCAGCAGGCACATAATTCAGCGCATGAATCAATTGGCAGACTCCCGCCCCGTGCTGATTGCCGGCGGCGGCATCGGAGGCATGGCACTCGCACTGACGCTGAACCAGATCGGCGTTCCTTGCCAGGTGTTCGAGGCCGTTCCCGACCTGCAACCGCTCGGCGTGGGCATCAACCTGCAGCCCAATGCCGTGCGCGAGCTGTACGACCTGGGGCTCGACCAGCAGGCCCTGGACACCATCGGCATCCAGGCACGCGAATGGGCGCTGGTGGGTCGCAACGGGCATGACGTCTACGCCGAGCCGCGCGGGCTGCTGGCCGGTTACCGCTGGCCGCAGTATTCGGTCCACCGCGGCAAGCTTCAGATGCTGCTGTATCGCACCGTGCTCGAGCGCCTCGGCCCGGGGGCCGTGACACTTGGACACCGTGTGACCGGCTACCGGCACGAAGGCGACAGCGTGTTCGCACGTGTGGAGTCACGCGACGGGCGCACCGCGGAGGTCGAGAGCCGGCTGCTGGTCGCCGCCGACGGCCTGCATTCGGCCATCCGTGCCCAGATGCACCCCGCCCAGCCGCCCATCCACTGGGGCGGCGCCATCATGTGGCGCGGCACCACCCCGGGCGTGCCGATCCGCACCGGCGCATCCTTCGTCGGCGTGGGTTCGCTGCGCCACCGTGTCGTGCTGTATCCGATCTCGCCGCCCGACCCGACCACCGGACTGGCCACCATCAACTGGATCGCCGAGATCACCGTGGACAACTCACGCGGCTGGACCCACGGCGACTGGAACCGACGCGTGTCGGTCGATGACTTCATCCACCACTTCGAAGACTGGAACTTCGACTGGCTCGACGTGCCGGCCATGCTGCGCGGCGCCGGCGAGGTGTTCGAGTACCCGATGATCGACCGCGACCCGGTGCCGACCTGGGTGGACGGCCGCGTGGCGTTGCTGGGCGACGCCGCCCACGTGATGTACCCGGTGGGCTCCAACGGCGCCAGCCAGGCCATCGTCGACGCCCGTGTGCTGGGCGCATCACTGCTCGAGCATGGCATCACGCCCGCGGCGCTGGCGGCCTACGACACCCGCCTGTGCGCCGACATCTCGGCCCTGGTGCTGCGCAACCGTGGCGCCGGCCCGTTCGGCATCCTCGGCCTGGTGGACGAGCGCTGCGGCGGCGTGTTCGACAACATCGACGATGTGATCCCGGCCGCCGAGCGCGAGGCCTTCATGGCCCGCTACAAGGCGGCCGCCGGTTTTGCGATCGATGCACTCAATGCTGCTGCACCCACGATCCCGCCTGGGGCCCGGATGGGCCTGACGGGCGAGCGCGACTGAGATCAGGCGGGCCTGGATTTATTCCAGAATGATCCTTATGTTAAATGAAGGATACGACACCCCACGCCGTTGGCCTGCATGGCGTTAGCTCGCACGCGGTCTCCCCGCACGACCTGATCCGAATCGTGTCGACCCGACCGGCGTCACGCCGAGGTGACCCGGCGCGATCTCATTTCATCAGCTGGCTCGCGTAGACGCCCTGGTTGAGGGTGCCCTGCTTGTGGTGGAACTCCGCCGGCATCGTGGTCTTGGTGATCTTCGGCTGCGTGGACATGCGGCGATGAAAGATGGTGCTGTCGTCCTTGGCTGCGGTGAATCCGGTGTGCTGCATGTAATGGTCCTTGCGCTCCTGTTTGCGGACCTGGATCGGGTGCAACGTACGCTGGATCAGATTCTCCGCGCTCTTGACCTGTTCGATGGAGTAGCCCAGCGTGCGCGCCGCGTTGCGCGCCGCCTTGACCAGCGCGGCGTGATAGCCACCGCCTGACAGTGGGTCGACCTTGGTTTCGCCCTGCTTGAAGTTGGCGTTCACGCCTTCATCGAGCAACTGCTCGACCATGGCTTCGAACATGCGGCGCAAGGTGGGGTGATTGCGCTCGAAGAACGCCTGGGTCAGCCCCACGGCGCCCAGTTGCTCGATCGCCCGCTGGCGCAGGCGCTCGTTCTGCTTGCGCAACAGGGCCATGGTGCGGTGGTTGTCGTAGACGCTGATGAACCACTTCGACGCGCTGGACAGGGTGGTCACGTTGTTCGCACTGCGGAACGTGGTCGACGTCAGCGCATTGCGTACGGGAAAGTGCTCGCGCAGCAAGCGGCTGAACCCGGCGATGTCGCTGAGCTTGCGCACTTCGTTCAGCAGCGTCTCGGGGCTCTTGCCGCGCCTTTTCTCCCAGGTCTCGTAGTTCTTCTTGTCCTGGAAGCCGACCTTGAACAGATCCGCCACCAGGGGATCCTTGGTCTCGCTGGTCGGCCCGCGAAGGAAGGCATCGATGAACCATGTCGACGTGAGCTTGTTGCCGGCCCAGTTCTCGAGCTGGCGCTTCACCCAGTCCTCGGTCGCCTTGTCGGCCTCGCTGTCAAAGGCAACCGGCTTGTAGAGCGTGCAGTCGACCAGGTACTCCCAGAGCTGCGCGCCACGCATGACCATGCCGCCGGTATCGCGCACGTACAGCGGGACGGCGCTGCGCTTGCCCGCCGTGTAGGCATAGATGCGCCCGGTGTACGGGCCCCAGCCGAGGACGTGCCCGGCCACCAGCCACTGATAGGAGTGCGCAAATTCGCCGTGACCTGCGGCAAACGAGTCCTTCCAGAGCACACGGTCTCGGATGCGCTGGCCAAAGGCCTTGGAATCAGCGGGGGCCGTCAGCACGACGTTGTCCTGGCAGGTGAAGCCGAAGGTCTTGTTGGCGACCGACACGATCGATCGCGTGAAGCGATTCGGCACGTTGAGGTTCTCGGGGGCGTTGTACGCGTCCCAGATCATGCTCGACACTGCTTCGAGCCCTTTGGTGAAGCGCCCGGTGTCGCACAGCAGATCGAGCAGTTCGACGTACACGCCATGCGGGATGTCCGGGAAGAACAGCTTGAGGCGCCGCTCGGCCTCTTCTGCATTCGTGATCTCGCTGATCGGCATGATTGACCCTTCTCGCCTGTGCAGGCACCGGTTGTTCAGGAAGCCGATGCCAGTCTGCGCCGATGTCGCAGGAGCGTCATTCCCTCCTAAGCGGGCACCGGAAGGCCTTGACGAATGCCGATCACCTGACGCGGGCCGCCGCCCGCGCCCTGCCCGCTCAATGCATGAGCCGCAGGTGCTCACGCGCCGATCCCGCTGAACTGGAACCTCTGCTTCACGGCGTCCGCCCAGGCGGCAGCGTCGCAGCTCGCCTCTTCCGACGCTTGAGGCTTTCTGAAGGCGTGGCCTGAAGTTCTCGATGGTGCCGCGCCAAGGCCGCCGGTACGCTGATCCCCACCCCTGCGAGACGACATGACACGCGAGGGGTCTTCACCGCCACACAGGATCAGCCATTGCCATGCATTCATACGAAACACTTGTCGCCTGCACACCGGATCTGGACGTCGAAGTGTCGATGCTCGGACCTCGCGACGGGCCTGCTGTCATGCTTCTGCACGGCTGGCCAGATGCTCCGCGAACCTGGGCCGAGGTGGCACCCGGCCTGGCAGCTGAGGGATACCGTGTCGTGATCCCCGCATTGAGAGGGTTCGGGGGCACGCGCCTGCGTGGAGGCTTCACGGCACGTACCGGCCAACTGGCGTCGTTGGGCCAGGATGCCGTCGAGCTTGCCGACGCGCTGGACATTGACACCTTTGCCGTGGTGGGCCATGACTGGGGCGCCCGCGCTGCCTACATTGCCACATGCCTCTGGCCGCAACGGGTGAGCGCCTGTGTGGCGTTGTCCGTGGGCTGGGGCACCAACAGTGCGGCGCAGAAGCTCTCGATGCGGCAGGTCCAGAACTACTGGTATCACTGGTACATGGCGACGCCGCGAGGCGCTGAACTGGTGAAACACGCGCGGCTGGAACTGACCCGCCATCTCTGGGACACCTGGTGCCCGTACTGGAAGATCGACGAGGACGAATTCGTGCGGACCGCGGCGGCGTTCGAGAACCCGGACTGGGCCGAGGTGGTGCTGCATTCATATCGCCACCGCTGGGGATGGGCCCCCGCGGACCCTGACTACGCCGGCCTGGAAGCTCGCCTCTCAGCCCCGCCGCTCATCACCCGGCCCACGCTGGTGCTGCACGGCGCGCAGGACCCGTGCAACGACCCGGCGACTTCCGAGAACAAGGAATCGCTGTTCGGTGGCGCCTATCTGCGGCTGCTCATCGAACGCTGCGGGCATTTCCCCCAGCGCGAACATCCACAGCAGGTGACCCGGCACATTCTGGACTGGCTGCAGACCCACGCATCGTGACCGGTGCAGGCCGGCCGGCGAAGGATTCAACTGCCGCAGTCGGTCCGGCCAGCGCGCGAGCGATCACCAGGACAGCATCAGTCTGACGGCCAGCGCTGCGAACAGCAAGGGGAGCAATCTGCCCGCCACCACGGCATCGAGCCGGTACGTGCGATGGCTTGCCAAGGTGCGCGCCACCACCGTACCGACCATGCCCAGCAGCACATGAAACGCAAGCGCTATCGCGGTCAGGAGCAGACCGAGCACCAGGATCTGCGGACCCAAAGGCGCTTGTGCATCGGCAAACGACGGCAGGAAAGCCATGAAGAACAGCAGCGATTTGGGATTCAGCAGGCTGTTCAGTGCGGCTCGCCGCACCACCACCGCCAGCTCGGCCTGCGAGGCCTGTGTGGACACGAAGCGCGGTGGTCGCACCCAGGATTGCCAGGCGAGGTAAAGCAGGTAGCCCGCAGCTGCAACATGCAGCCAGCGCCGTGCAGGCTCTGACGAGAACACCGCGGCCACACCGGCTGCGGTCAGGACCGTCATGGCCAGATCGGCCAGTGCGATCCCTGTGGCGGCAGCCAACCCTCCCCTCCACCCCAGCGCCGCCCCATGGCCCACCACCAGTGCCATGTTCGGGCCCGGAGACAGGAGCAGCAGCATCACCGCCCCTGAAAACAGCAGCACGGTATCGAGTGTCAGTCCGTTCGTCATCATTCAGGGTGATTCCGTCAGATCGCCACCATCGCCCGGCGGCAGCAGATCGGCGCGCAGCACGATGTGCAGCTTGTTGCCATCCGGATCCCGCAGGTAGGCACCGTAGTAGCCGGGGCCGTAGTGCGGGCGTGGACCAGGTTGCCCTTCATCGGTTCCGCCCGCCTCCATCCCGGCGTGCCAGGCCGCGTCGACGGCATGCCGGCTTGGCGCCAGGAAGGCCACCATGCAGCCATTGCCCCAAGTGCTGGGCGCGCCATTCCAGGGCAGACGAACGTAGAACCTCGGCAGCAGGCCGCCGGGCTGGATCCAGCACAGGCTGGCGGGTGTTCCGTCAGGCTGGACGGGACGTTGCACAAGGCCCAGCGGCATGAGCACGGCATCGTAGAAGCGACCTGCCCGCACAAGGTCCCGACATCCCACGGTGATATGGCTGAACATGGTCCACTCCAGTTGACATCTCGCGACGCGACCGCCCCGGCCATCAATGCTTGCCGCCGATCTCTGCGGCAACATGGCTGGCGAGTGCTGCCACCGCATCGTCGGCTGTCCTGCAGGGCCGCACCAACGACAGTGTTGCCGCGCTCAGCCGTGCGCCGTGCACCTGCGCCGTGACGTCGACAACATCCGCCGGCGCACCCAACCCCATGCGGGCAGTGACACCGACGCCTGCCTGCACAGCCGCCCACATGCCCGAAACGCTGGCTGTGGCAAACGCGAGTTCGTAGCGGATGCCCATGCGCTCCAGGGTCTGCAGAGCATCATCGCGGTAGATGCAGGGAGGCTCCATCAGCACCAGCGGCAGCGCGGCACGCCCGTCCCACTCAAAACCGGCCGCCGCCTGCCACAGGGTGGGCTGCCTGGACACCACGAGGGAATGCGGTGCCGCCCTGCGGCCGATCAGCACGGCCAGATCAAGCTCGCCTCGGGCGACCATGGCTGCAATCGTGTTGCAACGCTCGACGACCGCCGTGACCGAAACGCGGGAGTGAGCCTTGCGAAATGCAGCGAGGGCTCCCGCAAGCCGCGAGGCGGCGAAGTCCTGCGGCATGCCGAAGCGCACCTTGCCGGCCACCTCCAGGTCGGCCATGTCGCGCTGGGCTGCGTTCTCGAGCGCCAGCATGGCCTGGGCATGCTGGAGCAGACGCTGCCCCGCAGGCGTGAGGGTCATGCCGCGGGCAGATCGAACGAACAATTGCCGCCCCAGTCGCTCCTCCAGGTTTGTCATCTGAAGGCTGATGGCCGACGCGGATCGATGCATCCGCTCAGCCGTCAGCGGCAGCGTGCCCAATTCGCCCAGCGCAACAAATGTTCGCAGAGCGGGGTTCAGCAGCAAGGGTCTCGCGGTCGCCATGGGATGCGCCTGGTTGGCCAAAGCTGGCGCCGACGTCCGGCACCGATGGTCTGGAGGCGTTCGACTGTATGGCGCGGTCGCGCTCACGGCCATCACGTTGTTCTGATGGCCATCTTCAACTTTTCTCAATGCCTTCGGCTCCTGGCGAACGTGGCAGCTTGGCCCTGATGGTGGCGGCTTGCGCACCGGCCGGGGCTCCTGCCTGGGCCCTCACCCGCCGGCTTGGCAGGCCCTTGTCCGGCGACGGCGAAGGCGTCCGGCCGGGCCGGGCTGCCGCATCCCCTTGCAGGACAGGTTGATGGCGCCACTGACAATAAATAACTCCGTCACTGATTGATGGCTAAAGATTAACAGCCTCATGTCGAAACCGACTCCATCAGCGCGCCGGCAGTGGGCCGCCGCAAGAACAACCTGGAGACATCATGGTTCGAGCCCCAAGACCTGAGATCCGATCCGGCGTGGCGCGTCGGATCACGCTGGCCAGCGGCGCATTCCTGCTGGTCGTGATCGGGCTGCTGAGCGCAGCCATGGTGTCGATGTTGCTGAAACGATCGCAGGCGCTGACGCTCGCCTGGATGGACGCCAAAGTCGAGGCCGTGGCCCAGGCGCTGGACGCGCACGACCAGACGTCCAGGTTGATGGTGGAGCGCTTCTTCAAGGTGTTCAGCGACCAGTTCGGCAGGACCTTCACCCTGGACGAAACGGCAGGCCGGTTGACGCAGCTCGGCATCGCTCTCAACGACTATCACAACCCCTGCGACAAGTTCACCGAGTTCACCGGCGCAGCCGCCGCGGTGCTGATGAAGCACGAAGGTGGGTACAAGGCGATCAGCAGCTCCCTGACTGACCAGAACGGCGAGCGCGCCCTGTCGCTCGTGATCGACGCCAGCCACCCTGCCCACGCCGCGCTGGAGGCGGGCCAGCCCCATGTCGGGCGCGCCACCCTGTTCTCGCGGGCGTACATGACCCGCATCCAGCCCGTGCGCGACCTGCAGGGCCGCATCGTGGGGGCGCTTTTCATCGCATTCGACCTCACTGCGTTTGACGCTTCCCTGCGCCGCACGATCGAGGACACGCGGTTCTTCGACACCGGCGGCGTCTACGTGCTCGACCCCGGCGGCGCACCGGGGGCGAAGCCCGCGGTGGCGCTGGCCCCGCGCGACGCCCTGTCCGGGCCGGCCGGTGACGCCGCCCTGCCGGGCATCGTGGCGGCCCACACTGCCGCCGGTGAGGGGCAGGCACTGCGCGGCTTGCCGCTCCTGCTGAGGCCTGACGACGACGATCGTTTTGCCGTGGCCCGGTCGAGCCGAGGCACGGGCTGGCTGGTGGTGGGCGAAGCCTCGGAGCGTGAAGCCACGCAGGCCCAGCGCGCGGCGCTGATCCCCTTCCTGGCCCTGCTCGCCCTGACGGCGGTCGCGCTGTGTGCCGGCCAGTACGCGCTGATCCGGCGCTGGGTGGCCTGGCCGCTGGCGCAGCTCACGCATGACCTGGAGCGGGTGGCCAGCGGCGACCTGTCCGTGCCCATTGCGCCGGGCCGCGATGACGAGATCGGCAGCATGAAGCGCGGTGTGGAAGCCATGCGGCTGCGGTTTGTCGCCTTGTTGACGTCGCTGCGAGAGTCAGCCCAGACCCTTTCCATCGCATCGACCGAGATCGCTGCGGGCAATCAGGATCTGAGCCAGCGCACCGAAAAGACCGCCGCACGACTGCAGGAGACCGCCTCGGCCATGGCGCAGGTCTGTGTCAGCGTGGAGCAGGCCGCCCAGGCCGCGCATGCGGCGGATCAGCGCTCAGGCGAGGCGGCACGCGCGGCCGCGCGCGGCGGCGCAGCGGTGGACGAGGTGGTCGAATGCATGAGCGCCATCCAGGCCAGCAGCCAGCGCATCAGCGAGATCACGGGCGTGATCGACGGCATCGCATTCCAGACCAACCTGCTGGCATTGAATGCCGCGGTCGAGGCCGCGCGTGCCGGCGACCGCGGCCGCGGCTTTGCCGTGGTTGCCGCCGAGGTGCGCTCCCTGGCGCATCGCGCAACACAAGCCGCGCACGAGATCAAGCTGCTGCTGGACGACAGCGCGGCCAGGGTGCAGGCGGGATCGGGGCGGGCCCAGTCGGCGCGCGAGCGCATGCACGACCTCGCGTCAAGCATGCAGCATCTGTCCGACAGCCTGCGCACGATCAACGATGGCGCATCGGCGCAGACACGTCGGCTGGGTCAGGTCAGTGACTCGATGGGGACCGTGGATGCGATGACACAGCAGAACGCCGCCCTCGTGGAACAGTCGGCCGCGGCGACCACGCGCCTGCAGACCCAGGCGGAGCACCTGGCTGCGCAGATGGCGGTCTTTCGGCTGGCCTGAGGGGGGCCGCGCCCCGGCGGACCCTCAGACCTGCCAGCTACCAGCGCAATGCGGCCGTGCGGACCGGGGCGTCCCAGAGTGCCAGCAGCTCATCGTCCAGGACACAGATCGTGAGCGACGCGCCGGCGGTCTCGAGCGCGGTCGCAAAGTTGCCCACCAGCGAGCGTTTCACCTCGATGCCCTGGCGCATCAAATCGGCACGGGCACACCCATGCAGCAGATGGAGCTCGCTGGCCGGTGTGCCACCCAGGCCGTTGGTCAGCAGCAGCACCGAGCTGCCGCGGCCCAGCTTCAGGTCCTGGGCGATGGGATCGAGCAAGGCCGCGGCAATCTGGCGTGCCGACTGCGCCGGTACGCGTGCCTGCCCCGGTTCACCGTGCAGCCCGACACCCAGCTCCATCTCCTGGGGACCGATGTCGAAGGTGGCGGCCGCCCCGGGGACGGAACAGTTCGAGAGCGCCACCCCCATCGTGGCGGTGGCCTTGTTGGCCTTGTCACCCACCCGCTTGCAGTCGTCCAGCGACATGCCGCGTTCAGCGGCCGCGCCCACCATCTTCTGCACCACCACCGTGCCGGCCACACCGCGGCGACCCGCCGGCCGATCCGGGCCGACGCCCGAGACGTCGTCGTCCAACAGCACCCAGCTCACCGGCACGTCGAGCATGTCGCGCGCCAGCTCGAAGCTCTTGAGGTCGCCCGCGTAGTTCTTGACGATCAGCACCACCCCCTCCGCACGGGCCACATGCTCGGCGGCAGCGACGATCTGCCCCGGGGTGGGCGCGGTGAACACCTGGCCCGGGCAGGCCGCATCGAGCATGCCGGTGCCCACGTAGCCGACGTCCAGCGGCTCGTGTCCGGAGCCGCCGCCCGAGAGGACGGCCACGCCCCGGCGTTTGAGTGACCGGCGCCGCACATACAGCGGCGAGCGGCTCAGCGACACCAGGTCGGCGTGCGCCTCGACAAATCCGCTCAGGCTCTCGACGACAAAGTCTTCAGGCTGGTTGAGGAACTTCTTCATGGCATCACTGCAGGGGTGTGGCGCCATGACCGGCCCCGGATGAGTGATGCACCTGCGTGATGTGATCGCACGTCATGCCAGATTCTCCTGAGTCACGATCTCCACCCTGGGATTTCTGAAGGTCGTCAGCGCGCCGCGCACCCCGTCCTCCAGGGCCCGCAGCGTCTTGGCCGCCGCAGACACCGACAGGTACGCATCCTGGTGCAGCACATAGTCCGCGGCGCCGGAGGCCAGCATGGAACGATGCACCTCGATCAGGTCATGCACCGCGAACAGGGCCTTGCCGAGGTAACCCCGCTGGGCGAGCGCGCGTCCGATGCCGAAGCTGCCGCCGGCCACGCTGTAGGCCGACACGATCGCGTCCTTGGAGTCAGCCGGCGGCAGGCAGTCGAGTGCGTAGCGGTAGGCCTCTTCCTCGTTGTCAGGCACCTCCAGGAACCGCTTCACCTCGACATGCGGGAAGCGCTCTTCCATGACCTGCGCGTACCCGATGCGTCGATCGATCTCGGCCGCAAACCGGGTCGGCGGGGAAAAGAGCGCCGTGCGCGCCGGCACCCGGGCGGCCATGGCATGCCCGAGCAGCAGCCCGGCGGTGCGCCCCGCGGCGCGGTTGTCCGTGCCCAGGAATGCAGCCCGCATCGAGCCGGGCACATCGGAGAACAGCGTGATGATCTGAACGCCGGCCTGCACGAGTTCATTGATGGCGATCTTGACCTGCGGCGCGTCCGGCGCCAGCAACGCCAGCCCGCCATAGCCGGTGAGCTTGGCCAGCTCCTGGGCAAAGGCGTTCGGATCGTGGGAGGGCAGCCGCAACGTCACCTCGGTGATGTGCTGGTGCCGGAACTCCCCGGCGCTCTGCGCCACGATGCGATCCACCGCATCGAAGAACCCGGTGCGTGCATCAGGCAGCACAAAGGCGAACCGGTAGTTCGGCGTGCTCTTGGGGCGCCCCGGCTGCGGTACGGCGCCCCCCAGGCTGGCCAGCGCCTCCTTGACCCGACGGGCGGTGGCCGGGTTGACGCCGGCACGGTCGTTCAGCACCCGGTCCACGGTGGCCGTACTGACGCCGGCCGCTTTGGCGATCTGCGGGATGGTGACGGATGCAGGCGAGGACATCGGGGTGAAGGGCAAATAAGTCAATCAATATTGTCTCCCATTTGTACGCCTGACAGACGCCCGGGTGTACGCCAGCCCATCCGACCGCTGCCCGACCTTCCCGCACCGGGGCCACCCCATGCCCCCGACCTGCCGACCCCCACCGCCGGCGCAGATGATGGAGTTATGGAAAACACTGAGTGATGTATTTAGTGATGTATATAGACTCGCGCCTTGATGTGGTTTCGAGGCGGCGGGCAGCATGACGCCGGTCTTCGCGATGCACGTCGAAGTCGAAGCGGTGCCGAAGCGCCGCCTTCAGATTCATCGATCCACGGAGACAACTGAATGAAGACGATCCGTTCGAAGCTGGTCATGGCCGCGCTGGCCACTGCGTCGACACTGCTGGCCACCTCTGCCCAGGCCCAGGGCAAGCAGCTGACCCTGTGCTGGGCGGCATGGGACCCGGCCAATGCGCTGGTGGAGCTGTCCAAGGACTTCACGACCCGCACCGGCATCCAGATGAAGTTCGAGTTCGTGCCCTGGCCGAACTTCGCGCAGCGCATGCTCAACGAGCTCAACTCGCGGGGCAAGCTGTGCGATCTGCTGATCGGCGACAGCCAGTGGATCGGCTCGGCAGCCACCGAAGGCCACTACGTCAGGCTGAACGAGTTCTTCGACAAGAACGGCATCAAGATGACGGACTTCGCGCCAGCCACCGTCGAGGGGTATGCCACCTGGCCGAAGGGCTCGAAGAACTACTACGCGCTGCCGGCCATGGGCGATGCCGTCGCCTTCACCTACCGCAAGGACTGGTTCGCCCGCCCCGAGCTGCGCGCCGAGTTCAAGCAGAAGACCGGCCGCGACCTGGAGCCGCCCAAGACCTGGGACGAGTTCAAGGCCATCGCCCAGTTCTTCCAGAACCGCACCATCGACGGCAAGAAGGTGTACGGCGCAGCGCTCTACACCGAGCGCGGCTCCGAGGGCATCACGATGGGCGTGACCAACACCATGTATGCGTACGGCATGGAGTACGCCAACCCGAAGAAGCCGTACGACATGAAAGGCTTCATCAACGGTGCCGGCGCGGTCAAGGGCCTCACGCTCTACAAGGAACTCTACGACTGCTGCACGCCGCCCGGGCACTCGAATGCCTACATGACCGAAAACCTCGACGCCTACAAGTCAGGCCAGGTCGCAATGCAGATGAACTTCATCGCCTTCTTCCCCGGCATCTCGAAGGACCCGCAGGTCGGCGGCGACAAGTCCGGCTTCTTCCCGATGCCCAAGGGTGACAAGCAGTTCGCGCAGCTCGGCGGACAAGGCATCTCCGTGGTCAAGTACTCGGACAAGCAGGACGCTGCGCTCGAGTACATCAAGTGGTTCGCGCAGCCTGCCATCCAGCAGCGCTGGTGGGATGCCGGCGGCGCATCGACCCACATGAGTGTGCTGGGCAAGCCCGGCTTCGAGAAGAGCGCGCCCTATGCGCCCGTCTACCTGGAGTCGATGAAGATCGTCAAGGACTTCTGGGCCGAACCCAGCTATGCACAGCTGCTGCTGGCGATGCAGGGGCGCGTGCACAACTACGTCGTGGCCGGCAAGGGCACGCCCCAGGAAGCACTGGATGGCCTGCTCAAGGACTGGACCGAGGTCTTCAAGGACGACGGCAAGCTGAAGTAAGGACCTGATCGACGCAGGCCGGTGCACGCCCGGACGGCGTGCACCGGATCACCGCCCGGGGCGGCCTGCGCTGCATCCCACCCGCCGTGGCCCATGGGCCCGGGCCATCGGTCTGCTCTGCACCATGAACATCACATCACCCTACCGACACGGTCTGTCGGATCGGGCGCTCGCATGGATCTTTGTCCTGCCGACCGTCCTGCTCCTGCTGGCCTTCAACATCTTCCCGCTGTTCTGGACGATCTACCTGTCGTTCACGAACTTCCGCGCGAACCGGCCCAACCTCGAAGCCCAGTGGGTCGGCCTGGACAACTACGTCCGGGTGCTGAGCGACGAGTCCGTGTGGGAGAGCATGCGCGCCACCGCGCACTTCCTGTGCTGGTCGATCACGCTGCAGGTGCTGATCGGCTTCGGCCTGGCGCTGCTGCTGAACCGCCGCTTCCGCTCGCACAGTTTCTGGAGCACGGCGATCCTGCTGCCGATGATGCTGGCCCCCGCGGTCGTCGGCACGTTCTGGAAGTACTTCTTCGAGCCCCAGTACGGCATCTTCAACTACATCGTGGGCCTGCTCGGCGGGCCGACCCGCTTCACCATGCTGGGTGACGGCAGCCTCTCGCCGTGGGCCATCATCCTGGTGGACACGTGGATGTGGGCCCCCTACGTGATGCTCCTGCTGCTCGCCGGCCTGCGCTCGATCCCGCCTTACCTGTACGAGGCCGCCGAGATCGACCGCGCCTCCGAATGGACGAAGTTCTGGCGCGTCACGCTGCCCATGGTGATGCCTTTCATCGTGCTGGCCGTGCTGTTCCGGGCCATCGAGAACTTCAAGATGTTCGACCTGGTCGACCAGCTCACCAACGGCGGCCCGGGCTCGATCACCGAGCTCGCCTCCATCCGCCTCAAGCGCGAAGCCTTCGAGAAGTGGCGCACCGGCTACAGCTCCGCCCTGGCCATCATCCTGTTCGTGTCGATCTACGGCATGTCCATGGTGGCTGTCCGATTCCTCGACCGAGTCAAGCAGCGATGAGCACCCCCGTTTCCCATCCCCTGGAGCCGAGCCTGGCCTCGCGCTGGTTCGCCGCCGTGCTGGTGATCGCCTATGCGCTGGTGTCGCTGATCCCGCTGGCGTGGATCGTGATGACCAGTCTGCGGACCCCGCAGGACGCCATCGCCTACCCGCCCAAAGTGGTCGCCGAAGGGTCGGTGATCGGTTATGTGAACCTGTTCACCACACGCTCGCGGGTGGGCGCCGATGAGCTGGCCCAGCTGCCACCGCCGACCACCTGGTACGAGAAGCTCGTGCGTGAGCAGCAGATGATCCTGGTCGGCCCGTCGCGCTTCATCGATCGCTACAGCAACTCGCTGATCATCGGTTTCGGATCGACCTTCCTGTCGGTGGTGCTGGGCACGCTGGCCGCCTATGCCTTCTCTCGCTTCAGGGTTCCGGCCCGGGACGACTGGCTGTTCTTCATCCTGTCCACACGGATGATGCCGCCGATCGCGGTGGCGATCCCGATCTACCTGATGTTCCGCGCGCTGAACCTGTCGGACACCCACCTCGGGCTGATGCTGCTGTACACGGTGGTGAACCTGTCGCTGTCGGTGTGGCTGCTCAAGGGCTTCATGGACGAGATCCCGCGGGAGTACGAAGAAGCTGCCATGGTCGACGGCTACACCCGGCTGCAGGCCTTCATCAAGGTCGTGCTGCCGCAGGCCAGCACCGGCATCGCCACCACGGCCATCTTCTGCCTGATCTTCGCCTGGAACGAGTACGCCTTTGCACTGCTGCTGACCAGCGGCAATGCCCAGACCTCGCCGCCCTTCATCCCGACCATCATCGGTGAGGGCGGGCTGGACTGGCCGGCCATGGCCGCGGGCACCACGCTGTTCCTGCTGCCCGTCCTCTTCTTCACCGTCCTGCTGCGCCGGCACCTGCTGCGCGGGGTGACCTTCGGAGCCGTACGCAAATGACACCAACCAAGACCCCACGGCCCTGGTGGCGCCGCGGCGAGATGTGGGAGCGCCTGAGCGCCAGCCTGCTGGGGATCGGCCTGGTGATGCTCATGCAGCCGTGGTCGCTGCTGATGTACTCCTGGTCGTTCACCGTCGTGCTGAGCGGCGTGGTGCTGTTCTCCATCGCCGTCAAGCTGCCACAGGACTGACCATGGCCGAAATCCACATCAAGCATCTGAAGAAGCAGTTCGCGGACTTCACAGCCGTCAGAGACTCCTCGCTGGTCATCGACGACGGCAAGTTCGTCGTGCTGCTGGGCCCGTCCGGCTGCGGCAAGACGACCACGCTGCGGATGATCGCCGGACTGGAGTACCCCAGCGCAGGCCAGATCCTGCTGGATGGCGAGGACGTGACCTATCGCCGCCCGCGGGAACGGGACATCGCGATGGTCTTCCAGCTGTTCGCCCTGTACCCCCACATGGGCGTGCGGGCCAACCTTGAGTTCCCTCTGCGCAACGAAGGCCTGTCGCGCGCCGAGATCGACCGGCGCATCCAGGAGGTGGCCGGCATCCTGCGCATCGAGCATCTGCTGGGACAGCGCATCGGCGGGCTGGCCGGCGGCGACCGGCAACGCGTGGCGCTGGGCCGCGCCATCGTGCGCCAGCCCAAGGCCTTCCTGATGGACGAACCCCTGGGCACGCTCGATGCCGAGTTCCGCGAGGTGATGTGCGTCGAGCTGCGCAAGCTGCACGATCGGCTGGCCACCACCACCGTGTTCGTCACGCACGACCAGAACGAGGCGATGGCGCTGGCCGACTGCATCGTCGTGATGAACAAGGGCGAGATCCTCCAGGCCGACAACACCGACGGCATCTACAACTTTCCGAGCTGCCTGTTCGTGGCCGGGTTCATCGGCCGCCCGGCCATGAACCTGCTCCCGCTGACCCACAGCGTCGGTGCCGACGACACCACGGCCCGGTTCGGCGGCACGAGCGTGGCCGTGCCGAGGCTGCATGCGGGCAGTGAGCGCGCCGTGCTGGGGGTGCGACCCGAGCACATCGAGCTGGTGCCCGTGGACCAGGGCGTGCCCGCACGCGTCAACTACTGCGAGTACTTCGGCTCGCACTGGGTCGCCGACCTTGACTCGCCGCTGGGGAGCCTGAAGGCCATCGCCCCCAAGGATGTGCGCCCGGTCCCGGGTGAAGCCATCGGCCTGCGCCTGAACACGCAAAGGCTGGTGATGTTCGACGAATCCACCGAGTTGCTGCTGCCCAGCGACACCACCGTGCAACACCGCTCAGGAATGCGCCATGGCTAGTGTTTCGATCCAGAAGGTCAGCAAGTCCTTCGGCCCCATGAACGCCGTGGACCACATGGAACTCGATGTGGCCGATGGCGAGTTTTTCGTCATGCTTGGCCCCAGCGGTGCAGGCAAGTCCACGACCCTGCGGTTGGTGGCCGGCCTGGAGCAGCCCGATACCGGCGAGATCGCACTCGGCGGCGCGAACGTCACGCATGTGCCGCCCTCGCACCGCGACTGCGCGTTCGTCTTCCAGCAGTACTCGCTCTACCCTCACCTGACGGTGTACGAGAACATCGCGTTCCCGCTGCGTTCACCGTTGCGCCGTCATGCCGCGGCGGACATCGATGCGCGTGTACGCGAGGTCGCCAGCCTGTTGCACATCGAGTCCAAGCTGCAGCGCAAGGCCACGGCGCTGTCCGGCGGCGAGATGCAGCGTGTGGCCATCGGCCGGGCGCTGGTGCGCCGCCCCAAGGTCTTCCTGATGGACGAGCCGCTGTCGTCGCTGGATGCCAAGCTGCGCGAGGAGCTGCGCGTCGAGCTCCGGCGCATCCAGCGCAGCACAGGCGCGACGGTGCTGTACGTCACGCATGATCAGGTCGAGGCCACCACCATGGCCGATCGCATCGCGATCCTGGAAGGCGGTCGCATCCACCAGGTCGGCACGCCGGAGACGATCTACCGCGAACCCAACAGCCTGGCGGTCGCCCAGCGGCTCGGCGCACCAGCGATCAATGTGCTGCCGGCCCACTGGTTCGAGGGCAGCGCCCACCCGCGTGCGCGGCAGGTCGCGATTCGTCCCGAGGACGTGCAGGTGAGTCTGGACGCAGCCGACGGCTCGTTCGAGGTGGTCGAGTGTTCTCTCGTGAAGCACCTGATCGTCGCCGAGCGCGGCGGCGTTGAGGTCCGCGCCCGCTTTCATGCCGATCATCCGGTCCCCACCGGCAACCGGGTGACGCTGAGCTTCCCCGTCTCGCGCTGCCTGTTCTTCGACGAAGCCGGCCATCGCGTTGGCCCCCTCTGAACTGCCCTCCCGAACCGTCGCCCACACCTTTCTAGGAAACCAATCATGAACAGTTCACTCATCGTGGCCTGCCTGCGGGCCGTGCATACGTCGATCCTCGCCAGCGAGGCCGACATCGAGTCGCTGGACCGCGCCATCGGCGACGGCGACCACTACCTGAACGTCAAGCGAGGCTGTGAAGTGCTGGTGGCCATGCACTACGAGCTGGAGGCCCTGCCGCCCAGTGCCGCCCTGGATGCCATCGGCATGAAGCTGCTGTCCACCATCGGCGGCGCCTCCGGCCCCTTGATCGCCAGCTTCTTCATGGCCATGGGCAAGTCACTGAAAGGCCACGACACGCCCTCACGCCATGACTTTGCACTCGCCTTTGCCGCAGGGGTCGATGCCATCCGGCATCGCGGCAAGGCTGATGTCGGCGAAAAGACGATGCTCGACGTGCTCATCCCGGTGTCGCGCCTGTTGACGCGGCTGACCGACGAGGGCGTGGAGCTTCCCCTGCTGTGCGAGCAGCTCAATGCCGAGGCCACGCGCAACATGCTGGCCACGCGCGACATGATCGCCACGAAGGGACGGGCGTACTCGCTCGGCGAACGGGCGCTCGGCCATATCGACCCCGGCTGCAAGACCTGCGAAGTGGCGATTGCCGCCGTGTGCGCCGAAGTGCTGAAGCGCTGAAACACTGACCCCAGGAGAAACGCATGAAGAAGTTCATCAATGATCCCGAGACCCTGCTGAAGGAAGCCCTCGGCGGCATGACGCTCGCTCATCCCGAGCTGCTCGTGGCGCAGTTCGACCCGACGTTCGTGCGTCGTGCGCAGCGTCCGGCAGGCAGGAAGGTCGCGCTGCTGTCGGGCGGAGGCTCCGGGCATGAGCCGCTGCATGTGGGCTTCATCGGCCGGGGCATGCTTGATGCTGCGTGCCCCGGCCAGGTCTTCACGTCGCCGACGCCGGACCAGATGCTTGCCGCCGCCGCTGCAGTCGACACCGGTGCGGGTGTGCTGTTCATCGTGAAGAACTACGCCGGTGACTCGATGAACTTCCAGATCGCCAGCGAGATGCTTGCGATCGAGAACGCGACCGTGCTCATCAATGACGACGTGGCCGTCGAGAACTCGACGCACACCACCGGCCGGCGCGGCGTGGCGGGCACGGTCATCGTCGAGAAGATGGTGGGCGCGGCAGCCGAGCTGGGTGCCAGCCTCGCAGAGTGCAAGGCGCTTGGCGACCGGGTGAACAAGGCGACCGCATCGATGGGTGTGGCCTTCACCAGCTGCACGGTGCCTGCTGCCGGACGGGCCACCTTCGAGATCGGCGAGCTCGAGATGGAGGTCGGTGTGGGCATCCACGGCGAGCCGGGGCGCCGGCGCGAGCCCATTGCCCGCGCGGACGCCATCGTCGATGAACTGCTGAGTTCGATCGTCCGCGACCTGGCGCCAGCACGCGGCAGCGAAGTGCTGCTGCACGTCAATGGGTTCGGGGGTACACCGCTGATGGAGCTGTACGTCCTGCAGTACAGCGCACACCGGCAGCTGCAGGCGCTTGGCCTGACGCCGGTGCGATCGCTGGTCGGCAACTTCACGACCTCGCTGGAGATGGCCGGTGCGTCGCTGACGGTCACCGTGCTCGACGACGAACTCAAGCGCCTGTGGGATGAACCGGTCCACACCCCGGCACTGCGCTGGTAGCGCGGCCGGGAGAGTCAGACCGCGAAGCGGTCCATCCAACCTGCACAAGGAGCTCGGATGTCTGTTCAACGTCGAAACCTGATGGTGGCGGCATTCGGATCGGCGCTGGGTGTGCCTGCACTGACGCAGGCGCGTGTCGACCCGGGATCCACGCTGCGCATCGGGCAGTCCCTGCCCTTGAGCGGGCCCCACGCCGTGCTGGGCACCGCCTACCGGAACTCGGCCCTTGCGGCCTTCAGAGACCTCACGCGCCAGGGCTGGCAGGGGCCGCGCATCGAACTCGTGTCGCTCGACGACGGTGGTGAGCCGGAGCGCACAGCGGTCAACGTGAAACTGCTCGCCGCGGAACATGGCGTGCAGGCGTTGTTTGGCTTTGTCGGCGGCGGCGCCGACCGGGCCGGTTCGCGCGCGGCGGCCGCCGAGGGCCTGCCCTACGTGGCACCGGTCTCGGGTTCCGTCGAGCTGCGCAGCGCGCTGGCGCCCGGCACCTTCACGTTCCGCGCCAGTCACGCCGACGAGATGCGCCACATCGCCCGGCACGTCGAGACGATCGGCGTGACCACGCTGGCGCTCGTCAACGAGTACAACTTCCTCGGATGGGAGTTGCGCGACACCGCGCTTGAATTGCTGCACGCCGGCATTCAGCGCGATGTGGTGCTGACCAGCATCGACCGGGAGGGCAGCGCCTACAGCCTGCCCGGCGTGGTCGAGGTGATCCTGGCAAAAGGCCCCCAGGCGGTGGTGCTGGGCAGCAATGCGGTGGCCAGCGCGGCCGTGGTGCGTGCCGCCCGTACGGCCGGGTTCAAGGGCTACTTCTATGCCTTGTCCAGCGTCGGTACCCAGGGACTCGGCGAGTTGCTGGGGCCGCTCGTGGCCGGCATCTCCGTGACGCAGGTCGTCCCGTTCGCGCTGTCCGGCAAGTCGGCGGTGGCACGCACCCATCGCGCGTTCTGTGCACGCCATGGCATCACGCCTTCGGCGCACAGCATGGAAGCCTGGCTTGCCGCCACGCTCATGGTCGAGGCCATGAAACGACTGGACCGCATCACGCCCGCCGCCATCGCCCAGGCACTGAGCGACGCCCCCCCGGTCGACTTTGGCGACTACAGCGGCCAGTGGCAGCGGTCGCGCCCGCACCCCAGGCCGTTCGTGAGCCTGACCGTCCATGATCGCAGTGGCCGGCTGATCGAGTAGGCCCGGTCCATGGCCGTGGCGGCTGCGGCAACCCGCTCAGGCGCCTCGTCCAGCTTCCGACCGGGCGGCCTCACCGTGGATCCAGCTCAGGAAGGCCTCCACCGCGGGGCGGCGGGCATGCCGCGCGGGATACACCACAAAGTGCGCCTTCACGCGAATCGCCTTGTCGAGACCGAACACCGGCTTGAGCCGGCCGTCGGCCAGGTGCAGGCCGGCATTCATCGCGCTCTCCAGCGCCACGCCCAGGCCCTGGGTGGCCGCGTCCAGCGACATCTGCGCGCGGTCGAAACGCAGTGCATACCGTTCGGGTGCGCGGCGATCGGAGTAGGCATTCAGCCAGTCCGACCACTGCACGACACTGACGTTGCTCTGGATCAGCGGCACCTCCAGGAGTTGAGCGATGTGCTTGAGGCGGTGCTCGCGGATGAAGGCCGGGCTGGCCAGCGGCACGATGCGCTCCTCGAAAAGCGGCTCGACCACCAGGTCGCCCCACTGCGGCACGCCATAGCGGATGTCGATGTCGGCCTGGCCGAGCGCGAAATCGCTGTGGGTGTGTGCCGCGGACAGGTTCAGCGAGATCTCCGGATGCGCCTGCGCGAACCGTCTGAGTCGTGGCATGAGCCACAGGCTCGCGATGGATGGCGCTGAGTGCACATACAGGCTGTTGCCCACGCCCTGACGCAGGTCTTCGGTCGCACTGGCGATCGCCGCCAGCGCACCGGCCACGCGCTCGAGGTAGCGTGCGCCGGCGTCGCTCAGCCGCACACCATGCGCACTGCGCTCGAACAGGCGCACGCCCAGCTCCTGTTCGAGGCGTGACACCTGATGGCTGATGGCCGACGGGGTGAGGTGCAGCTCGGCCGCGGCAAGCGCAAAGCTGCGCCGACGCGCAACCGCTTCGAAGGCCAGCAGGTTCGACACCGGCGGGATCGCAGGCATAGGGTTCACCCCCGCATTTCATGACGGATCGTCATCTTAGCCTGACGAATCATCGTTTGCCATCAGCCTCGTCCGATCCCACCATTCGAGACATCCGCCGCGCACCTGTCCTGATCCCGCGCCGCGGTCCCTCACTCAAGCCTTCATGGAGATCGATGACATGCTGCTCAAGGACAAGGTTGCCGTGATCACCGGCGGTGCCGGACTCAACGGCCTCGGATTTGCAACGGCCCGCCAGATGGCCGCCCAGGGCGCGAAGGTCGTCATCCTCGACCTCGCGCGGGCCGAGCCGGCCGCCGCCGCGGCACGGCTGGGTGATGCCCACCTCGGCCTGGTCGCCGACGTGACCGACAAGGCCTCGTGCGAGGCCGCCGCGGCGGCCGTGCTGAAGGCCTTCGGCCGCATCGACGTGCTCGTCAACAACGCCGGCATCACGCAGCCCGTGAAGACGCTGGAGATCACCGATGCGGACTACGACCGCATCCTCGACGTCAGCCTGCGCGGCACGCTGCACATGTCGCAGGCCGCCCTGCCGGCCATGCGCGAGCAGCGCTGCGGCTCGATCGTCTGCATCTCGTCGGTGTCGGCCCAGCGGGGTGGCGGCATCTTCGGCGGCCCGCATTACTCGGCAGCCAAGGCCGGTGTGCTGGGCCTGGCTCGCGCGATGGCGCGTGAGTTCGGCGCCGAAGGCATCCGCGTCAACTGCATCACCCCGGGCCTGATCGAGACCGACATCACACAAGGCAAGCTGACCCCCGAGCGCAAGCAGGAGATCGCCGAGACGATCCCGCTGAACCGCCTGGGCCGTGCCGACGACGTGGCCGGCGCCTGCGTGTTTCTGGCCAGCGGGCTTTCGGCCTACTGCACCGGCATCACGCTCGATGTGAACGGCGGCATGCTGATCCACTGACCCCCATCTGCCCCATCCACAACCAGGAGACACCCCCCATGAACCGTCAGACCTTTCTTCGCACCGTGCTGGCCGCAGCCACCGGCGTGTTGTGCGCCACCGCCGTCCAGGCGCAGTCCGTCAAGCTCACGCTGGGCCATGGCGCGGCCATCGGCAATCCGCGGCATGAAGCGGCCGTGAAGTTTGCCGAGGCCGTGAAGGCCCGGTCCGGTGGTCGCATCGAGGTCCAGGTGGCACCGTCCGCCCAGCTCGGCGACGACGCGGCCATGGTCACCGCGCTGCGCACCGGCGCGCTCGACCTGAGCGCCAACTCCCAGGGCGCCGTGGCCAATGCCGTGCCCGAGTACGCGGCCTTCGGCATGCCCTTCCTGTTTGCCAGCCCGGCTGCAGCGTTCAAGCTGCTCGACGGCGCGCTTGGCAAGGAGCTGGCGGACCGGTCGGCCGACAAGGGCCTGGTGCTGCTGGGCACCTGGGATAACGGCATCCGACAGATGACCAACGGCAAGCGCCCGATCCACAAGCCCGAAGACCTCAAGGGCCTGAAGATGCGCGTGCCGCCCGATGCCACGCTGGTGGACATCATGAAGGCGCTGGGGGCGGAGTCGCAGCAGATCAAGTTCGCCGAGCTCTACGTGGCGCTCCAGCAGGGTGTGGTCGACGGCCAGGAGAACCCGCTCGTCAACTTCCATGCGAGCAAGCTGTACGAGGTGCAGAAGCACCTCGCGATGACCAACCACCAGTTCCAGATGACGCCCTTCCTGATGAGCAAGCGCAGCTGGGACCGCCTGTCCGACGCCGACCGCAAGCTCATCCAGGAGGCCGCGGCCGAGGCCACCACCTTGCAGCGCCGGCTCTCCGCCGAGGCCGACGAGAAGCTGCTCGCCGAACTCAAGGCCAAGGGCGTGCAGGTCACCACGCCGGACAAGGCAGCCTTTGCCAAGGCGACCACCGAGGTCGTGGCCAAGTGGGAGGCCGGCCCGATCGGGGCGTACGTGAAGAAGGTCGTCGCCGCGGCGCAGGCCCACTAGCGCACCCGCCGCGACCACCGCACCCGCTGCGCCCCACCCCAGGAGACAGACATGAAAACAGCCGAGTCGAGCTTCATCGAACGTGCCATCACCGGCATCTGCAGTGTGGTGCTGTGGTTGTCCACCAGCGTGATCTTCGTGATCCTGGTGGCGAACACCGCGCTGCGCTACATCACCGGCTCCAGCCTGCAATGGGCCAACGAGGTGCCGGAGCTGCTGTTCCCCTGGCTGGTGGTGGCGGGTGTCGTGATCGCGGCGCAGCACGGGGCACACATTGCCACGACCTTCCTGATGGACGCACTGCCGGCGCCGGCCCGGCGTGCCGTGGCCACGCTGGCCTGGCTGACGGTCACCGGGCTGTACGCCACGCTGGCCGTGGCCACCTTCCGCATGCTGGAGATCGTGCATGACGAGAAGACACCCATCCTGCAGTTGCCCGGCTCCATCACCTACGCCTGCGTGATGACGGGCATGGCACTGCTGGGCGTGCTGGCGCTGCAGTCGGCCTGGCACACCTGGCGCCAGCCGGTGTCAGCCCGGTCGAACGACGAACCCGCGCTGCCGGCGGCGCACTGGTGATCGCCCGAACCTGAGGAACCGTCATGAGTGCATTGATCCTGATCGTCTTCATGCTGGCCGCGGTGTCGGCCATGCCCATCGCCCATGCGCTGCTGGTGGCCGCCATGGCCGCCGCCGCCACGTCCGAGCGGGTGCCACTGGACCTGCTGGTGCAGCAGATGGTGGCCCAGGTGCAGAGCTTCCCGTTGATCGCGATCCCCTTTTTCATGCTGACGGGCACGCTGATGATGGGCGGCAAGCTCGGCGAGGCGCTGGTGGGCGTGCTGTCGGCCCTGATCGGGCGGTTTCACGGCGGCCCTGCCCAGGTGGGGGTGCTGTCGTCCACGCTGTTCGGCGGGGTGTCGGGCTCGGCGGTGGCGGACGCCTCGGCCATCGGCTCGCTGCTGATTCCCTGGCACAAGCGCCTGGGCTACCCGGCCGCGTTCTCGGCCGCAACGCTTGCCGCCGCCGCCACGATCGACATCCTGATTCCGCCGTCCATCCCGTTGATCCTGTTCGCGCTCACGTCCAACGCCTCGATCGCCGAGCTGTTCGTTGCCGGTGTGCTGCCCGGCATGCTGATGTGCGGTGGGTTCATGGTCGCCTGCTGGTGGGTCGGGCGTCGCCGCAACTTCCCGCGTGACACCACGCGCTTCGATGCCCGGGCCTTTCGTCGCCACCTCTCGTACGCGTCGCCTGCCGTCGTGCTGCCGGTCCTCATCATCGTGTTCCTGCGCTTCGGCATCGCCACGCCCACCGAAGTGGCCGTGCTCTCGACGCTGTACGCCGGGCTCGTGTCCGCCGTGATCTACCGCGACCTGGGCTGGCAGCGCCTGCACAACGCGGTGGTGCATGCCGGCCTGGCCACGGGGGTGGTGCTTCTGGTGATCATGGCCTCGGCCGCCATCGGCTGGCTGCTCACCTTCGACCAGATGCCGCAAGGCATTGCGCACTGGGTGCAGGAGCATGTGCACGCCGCTTGGCTGGTGATCCTGCTGATGAACGCGATGATGCTGTTCCTCGGCATGTTCATCGACCTGCCGGCCGCCGTGCTGCTGCTCACGCCGGTGTTCGTGCCCCTGGCCAATGCGGTCGGCATGGACATGACGCAGCTCGGAATCATGATGGTCGTGAACCTCGCCATCGGCCTGTACACGCCGCCCGTGGGCACCACGCTTTTCATCACCAGCGCGCTGGCCAAGGTCAAGGTCGGCCACACGGTGCGCGAGCTGGGCCCGTTCTACCTGGTCGCCTTCAGTGTGCTGGCACTCGTGTCGTATGTGCCGGCCTCGATCCTCAAGTGACCCCCTCCATTCCTCCAAGGAGCATTTCATGACCGAGTTTTCACTCCTGGCCCTGCGCGGTGCCGCCTGGCGCATCCGCCGGCTGGCCGTGCGCATGGGAGAAGTCCAGGGCCAGGGCTACATCGGCCAGGCACTGGGCTGGGCTGACGTGCTGGCCGTGGCCTATCGCCACGCCCTCAACCTGCGGCCGGCCGAGCCCGAGTGGGAGGGCCGCGACCGCTTCCTGCTGTCACACGGCCACTACGCGATCGCCCACTATGCTGCCCTGATCGAGGCCGGCATCATCCCCGAAGCCGAACTGGAGACCTACGGCAGCGACGACAGCCGGCTGCCGATGTCCGGCATGGCGTGCTACACGCCGGGCATGGAGATCTCGGGCGGCTCGCTCGGCCAAGGCCTGGTGATCGGCGTGGGCATCGCGCTCGCGCTGAAGCGGAAGAACAACCCCGCCTTCGTCTACAACTCCATGTCCGACGGCGAGCTTGACGAAGGCTCGACCTGGGAGGCCGCGCTGTCCGCCGCGCACCACGGCCTGGACAACCTGATCTGCCTGGTCGACATCAACAACCAGCAGGCGGACGGCCCGTCCGGCAAGGTGCTCGGCTTCGAGCCGCTGGCCGACAAGTGGGCGGCGTTCGGCTGGCACGTCCAGCGCATCGACGGCAATGACCTCGCGCAGGTGCGTGACGCCTTCGACACCGCCCGTGCCCTGCCCGCCCGACAGCCGAGGGTGATCCTGTTCAACACCTTGATGGGCAGGGGTGTGCCCTTCCTCGAACAGCGCGAGAAGAACCACTTCATCCGCGTCGACCCGCCCGAATGGCAGCAGGCGCTGTCCATCCTCGACCAGACCCAGCCCGAAGGAGCCCGCGCGTGAACACCGCCATCGCAGACAAGAAGCCCCGCCTCACCACCTCGGCGATGATCGCCTCGATCGCAAGCGAAGGCCAGCGGGTCCGGGCTGCGCCCTTCGGCAAGGCCCTGGTCGAGTATGCCGCGACCCGTCCCGAGGTCGTGGGCCTCACGGCCGACCTCGCCAAGTACACCGACCTGCACCTCTTTGCCCAGGCCTACCCCGAGCGCTTTTTCCAGATGGGCATGGCCGAACAGCTGCTGATGGGCGCGGCCGGCGGCATGGCCAAGGAAGGGCTGGTGCCCTTTGCGACCACCTATGCCGTCTTCGGCACCCGGCGTGCGTACGACTTCATCCATCAGGTGATCGCGGAAGAGAACCTGAACGTCAAGATCTGCTGCGCCTTGCCGGGGCTGACCACCGGTTACGGCCCCAGCCATCAGGCCACCGAAGACCTGGCCATGATGCGTGGCGTGCCGGGGCTGACCATCGTCGACCCGTGCGATGCGCTCGACATCGAGCAGGCGGTGCCTCAGATCGCACAGCACCCTGGCCCGGTGTACATGCGGCTGCTGCGCGGCCAGGTGCCCCTGGTGCTCGACGAGATCGAGGGCTACCGCTTCGAGCTCGGCCGGGCCAAGCTGTTGCGCGACGGCGCCGACGTGCTGGTGATCTCCAGCGGCATCCTGACCATGCGTGCGCTGGAGGTGGCCGCCGACCTGGCCCGAGACAAGGTCGGCGTGGCCGTGCTGCACTGCCCGACGATCAAGCCACTGGATGAGGCCACCATCGTGGAAGCGGTTCGCTTTCGGCACCGACTCGTGGTGGTGGCCGAGAACCACTCGGTGATCGGTGGCCTGGGCGAAGCGGTCGCCAGCGCGCTGCTGCGCCATCGGGTCCAGCCGGCCGGCTTCCAGCTCGCCGGGCTGCCCGACGCCTTTCTCGACGCCGGGGCCCTGCCCACCCTGCATGACCGATACGGCATCAGCCGCGAAGCGCTGGGCGCACGCATCCGCCACTGGCTGAAGTGAGCGGTGGCGCGGTGCGTCAGCGGTGGCGGTAGCGGTCGTGGCATGGGCGGCGCCGTCACGGCACGAGACAGGTGACCCTCACCGCACTGCGGCCAGCCACCGCCCCAGCCCCTGCAGCCATGCGAGCGGCACGAGCCGCCACAAGGGGGCCCATGACGCCAGCGGAATCCGGCCCCTCAGCACAACGCCGTAGTCGAGCGACGCCGGGTGGGGAAAGTAGTCAGGCCTGCAGGCCACGATGGTCCTGAAACCCTTGCGCCAGTAGTAGCGCAGCTGGGGATCCTGGGGCATGCCCCTGCGTCGGGCCTGCACGTAAGCCTGTGCGCACACGGGACGATCAGGGTTGCGGTCACGCCAGCGCGCCAGCCCCGGCACCGGTGACCCGAGGTAGATGTGGCGCCACCCGCCCTTCAGTGCGCGGGGCCAGAAGTACGCCAGGATCGCATCGACCGCCTCGGCACGAATGCTGCTCAGGCTGATGCCGAACAGGTCGCGGCAGGCCGAGTTGCTGCCGGTGCCTGAGGGCATCGGCCGAGCGCAGTCGGCCCAGCTGCGCGCGGCCTGCACCTGTGCCGCCGAGATGGGCTTGAGGAACAGCGACGCCAGTGCCTCCCCGGTGCGGGCGCAGAACGCGCCGACGCGCAAGGACGGATGGGCTGCCATGCGCTGCGCCATCGCGTGCTCATCGGCGGCCTGGGCGTCGTCCCATTTCTTGTGCTCCAGCGCCAGCAAGGCGGGAATGTCGTCGGCGCGCAGCAGTCGGACCTCGATGTGTGCGGACCGCGGGACGTCCGGCGCTGCCCGTTGCACCACCCAGCGCAGGGGCAAGGCGTACGCCAGCCAGCCACCCGCCAGCCGCACCAGGTCCAGGCCCTGTCGCAGCACGAACGCTGCCGTCGAGCGCACCACCTCGCCCCGCCCGAGCCAGCCACGCGCACGGTCGGTGCGGGCAAAGTCCGCGATGTGCCGCGCCACATCCGCCAGCAGGATCACGGACGCCAGCCAGTACAGGCCCAGACGACGCGCAGGGCCCACCTCACCCGTCTCATGCAGCAGGCGCAGGGCCACGCCATGGTGGGCCAGTTCTTCCTCGCAATGCCAATGCCACAGGCGCGACTCGCGGGAGGTGTCGTTCACCAGCCAGCCGCCCCTCAGCGCCTGGCGCGACACCAGCGCCGTGAGGTATTCCAGCGCGGCGGCCAGCGCCAGCCGCTCGCGCCAGTCCAAGCGAGCGTCCAGCGCCTGAACAGCCCGCGCAATGCGCTCCTCCAGCGCCTGCGCGTCATAGCCCTGCCGGGCCAGCTGCAGGTTGTAGTGGCGATGGGCTCGCTGGTGCGCCTGTTCTTCACGAACAAATGCGGCCACCGCCCCGCGCAGCGCTGCATCTTCGGGCAGGCGCGCGGCGGCGTCCTGCATGGCCCGGATCACGAACTGCTCGCCGCAAGGCAGCAGCAGCGAAAACGCGTTGAACAGGTACGAACGGAACGGTGTCTTGTTCCAGTAGTGCCCGGACGACCCGGGTAGTGTCCCCACTGTCTGCATCGCTATGACACGCCAAACGTGAAAAATCTGGCGAACTTAGTGTCACAACATGTCGCGCACGTGACACGCAACGACAGCTTGCACTTTGTCAGCCCCGGGCAGCACCGCCCCCCCATTCGGCGCAACCGCCCTGGCGGCAATACAAGCTTGCGGCACGGCGTCGCAGCACCACACCGTGGGTGGCCAGGCCGGTCCTTGGCAGGGCTGTCGCAGCGTGCTTCGGCGTCGCCCTGTCAGGCCACCAACGCCCGCCGGACCAGCTCGTCGACCGTGCCGTCGTGCGCAAAGCCCAGTGCCTGCGCCTGCGGTGTGAGCAGCGGCGGGTAGGAGGCGAACAGGGCCTGCACCCGTTCATCCGGCGCGTGGCTCACCAGCGCACGGCAAGCCTCGCCGTGCAGCCGCACCAGCGCGTCGACCACGTCGCCCATGCGCAGGTGCTGGGCCGGCATCTGCACCACACGGCGGGGGTCGAGCCTGCGGGTGTCGATGCGGGCAGCGTGGAGCAGGTTGTCCACGCAGGCGCCCACCGAGATCCACCACGAGGCGCCGTCGCGGCTCACCGGCAGCACGATGGGCAGACCCGCGGCCACGCGCCAGAACAACTGGCTCATGAAGGCCGACATCAGCCCTGCCCCGTCGCCCGGGCGGGCCACCACACCGGGCAGCCGCAACGAACAGGCCTGCACCCAGCCGCACCGGTCGGCGTCGGCGATCAGCACCTCGGCGGCCAGCTTGTGTGCGCCATAGCTCAGGCCCGGGCACGGCGGCGTGAGTTCGTCGACCGCAGCCGGCCACGGCTGCCCGTAGACCGCCACCGTGCTGGCGAACACGAAGCGTGGCTGCCTGCCCTGCTCGCGCAGCCGTGTGAGCATCTGCACGGTGGCGTCCAGGTTGACCTGCCGCCCCAGGTCGGGCGAGGCTTCGGCCGCTCCTCCCGGCATGCTGGCCAGATGAAACACCTGGTCCACCGGCTCGGCCAGGGCCTGGTCGAGCACCTGCGGACTCACCAGTGAACCCGTGACCCACTGCAGGCGGGGGTCCGGGCCCAGCGCCTCGGGCGCCGGGTCCTGCGCGAGGTCCAGCGCCACGAGGGTGTCGACCCGGCGACCGGCCACACCGTCGGCCAGCAGGCGACGCACCAGCGCCCGGCCGACAAACCCACCCGCCCCGGTGACAAGCACACGCATCGTCGGCTCCTTCGTCAGGCGCGCACGACACGCTGGTCGATCACCCCGAACGGGCCGGCGGCGCCGTCGTCCCGGCGGGCCTGCAGGCGCACACGGTCGCCAAAGGCCATGAACGGCGTGCGGGGGCGGCCTTCGTCGAGCAACTCGATGGCGCGCCGCTCGGCGATGCATGACGAACCGACCTCCCGATAGTTCTCGCTCGACACGGTGCCCGAGCCGATCACCGTGCCCGCCACCAGCGTACGGCTGTAGGCTGCGTGTGCGATGAGCTGGTCGAAGCCGAAGGACATGGCCCCCCCATGCGCTGCGCCGAAACGCTCGCCGTTCCAGTCGACTTCCATGCGCATCTGCACCCGTGCGTCGCGCCAGCCCTCGCCCAGTTCGTCCGGCGTCACGGCGATCGGCCCCATGCTGCTGGCCGGTTTGGCCTGGATCCAGCCGAAGCCTGTCTTCATCTCGATCGGGGCGATCCGCCGCAGGGACCAGTCATTGATCAGCACGACCAGCCGCACGTGCTGCAGGGCCTGCTGCGGCGTGACGCCCATCGGCACCCGGTCGGTGATCACGCCGAACTCCCCTTCGAAGTCGATGTGATCGTCTTCCGACGGCAGTGGCACATCGGCCAGCGGCGCTATGAAGTGGTCCGACAGGCCCTGGTACATCAGGGGGCGGTTGTCGTAGTTGTGTTTCTCGAGCTTGAAGACCGTGGTCATCAGGTCGCCATGGGCAGGAAAGGCCGACCCATCGAGCCATTGCCACGCCCGGGGCAGCGGTGCCAGCGCCTGTGATGCGTCGAAGGCCTGCATGCCGGCCGCACGGCCGTCATCGAGCGCCTGCTGCAGCTCGCGCAGCATGGGCTCGACCGAGTGCCAGTGCGTCAGCGCGTGCTGCAGGTTCGGCGCCAGGGTGCCGGCCGGCACGCAGTGTGTGCCATCGGGCGATACGAGCACCAGCCGCCCGTCGGGGGAGGCCTCGGGGGAGGTGTCGGGCAGGGTCGCAAATCTCATGAGGGGCTCCAGTCAAATGGGTTCATCGCTGTGCCAGGGCCTGCGCCAGGGCCGGCTCGTACTGACCATCCACCAGCACGAACAACATGCGGCAGGTCTTGCCCGAGCGGTTGGCCCAGGCATGGTTGGTGCCGCGCTGCACCACCACACTGCCTGGCCTGAGCTGCACTTCGGTGTCGTCGAGCACCAGCGTCATCTCGCCTTCGATGACCACGCCGTAGTCCACCGACTCGGTGCGGTGCATCAAGGGGTGGGGCGAACCGACCTTCACGGTGGAAGCCTCGACCTCGCCGATCTGGGAAAACGCCTGGTGCATGCGTGCCGCCCCGTGCGCCAGGAACTCCGGCGTGTCGGGCGGGATGTCGACAAACCGGATGCGCGTGCCCTGCGGCGGGGGAGACAAGGTCAGCGGGCCCAGCGTCGGATCGGCGGCGTTGTCCACCGGCGCCGGCGAGCCGGTCGTGGCCCACACCTCATGGAACACGGTGCCGGCAATGGCCTGCAGTTCGAGCACGGTGGGCAGCGGGCCGCTGCTGGCAACGATCGCCTTGCCTTCGGTGTCGTGGCCGGTGACCACGCGGTGAATGGGAGGGAAGCTCATGTCGGGTTCTCCTGTGTGTCCTGTGTGTCTAGGGGGTGACCGAGCAGGCCGCCCGCACGTGCCGGGTACAGGCGCAAGGCACAGCCATCGCTCGGGCTACGGCGCGCATTGGCAACGCCGTGCCGGTACGTTCGGGGGGAAAAGCGGGCATGGCGGCTACGTTCACAGCTTCTCAGCGCCGAAAGCGCCCGGCGGCGTCGAGCAGCGTGATCTCCACAAAGGGACGCGCCTGCCGCTGCGCAGCCCCGAGCTGCACCTTGGTGCCGGGCAGGTCGTGACTGCGGGTGGCCAGCGACTGCAGCAGGCAGGCGCGCTGGGCGTCGCGGCCGCAGGCCCGCAAGGCCTCCTGGATCAGTCTGATGGCGAGGTACCCCTCCAGCGACGGGTAGCTGCCTGCCGATGCACCGTGCGCGGCCAGCGCGGCACGGTATTCGGTGACCAGGGGGTGCAGTGCATTGGATGGATGCGGCACCACCTGCGTGACCAGCAGCCCTGCCAGCGGGTGGGCCCCGGCACTGCCGTCGTGCTGGGCGGCCAGCGCGGCGCCGGTTTCGCTGAACACGACGTAGTGCGCCGCACAAGGCTGTCGGCGTGCGGTGGCCATGGCGGCACGAACCAGGGCCGCGTCGACGGCCAGGATCACGGCCTCGGGGCGCCTGGCGCAGACCCGTCCCATCACCTCCTGCGCAGCCTGTGCCGTGGCGGCATGGTCCATGCGTTCGATCGCCACCGGGCGCATCGCCAGGCGGGTGAGTTCGATCAGGATGCGCTCGCGCCCCGAGTCGCCCAGCGCATCGGCCTGCGCCAGCACGGCATATCGCGTCACACCGATCGTGTCGAGGTGCAGGACGGCCGCACCGGCCTCGTCACCCACACCGGCACGCAGATGAAACACACCGGGCCGGACCGGCTCGCGCAGCGCCTCGGCGCCGCTGGCCGGTGCCACCATCGCCGCCTGCGGCCCGCCCGCGCCTGGCGAGATCACCTCGGCCACGGCCAGTGCCGAGCTGGCGCCATGCGCACCGGTGATCGCCACGGCCCCGCGATCGAGCAACTGCTGCGCGTTGGCCGCAGCACGGCTTGCGCTGCCGGTGTCATCCAGGCTCAGCAGCGCCAGCGGTCGACCCGCGACCCCACCGGCCGCATTGGCACGCGCCACGGCCAGTTGTGCCCCGTGCAACAGCCCCTGGCCATAGGCCGCATCCGGCCCGGTGAGCGGCAGCGTCAGACCGATCACCACCGCCGCAGGCTGGGCGCCCGCGGCAAGGCAGCACAGGACCAGGAACGCCGTGATGACACCAGTCAAGATCCGTCGGGGAGTCATGCTGCGCCGGGGGGTCATGCTGCGCTCGCTTCCTGTGCAACTGCGGGCTGCGGCCACTGCGGTGTACTGCCCGCGCCCGGTCGCTCGCCACTGCGAAAGCTCGCGATCACGTCGTGGAGCTCACCCGCGCGCAACTGCAGGCCATCGGCCGCAGCCGTCAGTTGCTCGGCCAGCGCGGCATTCTGCTGAGTCATGCCGTCCAGCCGGAGCACCGCGTCGTCGATGCCCACGAGCGCATCGCTCTGCACTGCGGCCGCATCGGCCACACCTTCGACGGCCTGCGCCACACCGTTGGCACTGTCGAGCAGGCGGTTCACGGTGGCCTCGACGTCGTCCACGCTGGCCGAACCTTGGCGCAGGCTGCCGGAGGTCTGCGCACTGAGTTCGCGGATCTGCCCGGCCGCCTCGGCGGCCCGTTGCGCCAGCGCGCGCACCTCGGCGGCCACCACGGCAAACCCCCGCCCGTGTTCACCGGCGCGGGCGGCCTCGACAGCGGCATTGAGCGACAGCACATTGGTCTGGAAGGCAATGCCTTCGATCGCGGTCACGATCTCGGTGATGCGTGTGGCTGCCGATGCGATCGCCTGCATGTGCCCGGCCAGCCGCGCCACGGCCTGGTGGCCCTGCTGCGCATCCTGCTGCGCCTGGCTGGCCAGGCCGCTGGCCACACGCGCCGCACCGACGCTGCCGGCCAGGGTGTCGCGCAGCCCACGCACAGACGACGCGGTTTCGGCCAGGCGGGCCGCGGCCTGCTCGGTGCGTGTGGACAGGTGCTGGCTGCCGGCGCCGATCTCGCTGCTGGCGGTCGACACCGCCTCGGCCGAGCCGGCCAGGGCGCCGACCGTCTCGCGCAGACGCGCCTGCATGATCGCCATGGCGGCCGTCAGCCGCCCGAACTCGTCCTGACGCCCCGGCTCGATCGGGTCGTCCAGCCGGCCTCGGGCGATGGACTCCGCCAGCGCCACCGCCGACGAGATGGGCCGCGTGACGCTGCGCACCAGACCCACCGCCATGGCCAGCGCGGCCGCCACGGCCAGCACCGTCAACACACCGAGCCCCAGCGTGGCCAGTTTCAGGCGCTGCGTGGCCAGCTCGTGCTCGGCGCGTGCTGCGGCCGCCGCACTGTCGACCAGCGTACCGATCAGCCCGCGCAGTCGCGCCTCGGCCGACTCGGCCGGCAGCAGCAAGCCCAGTGCCCCTTCGATGCCGCCACCGCCTTGCACGCTGGCCGCGGCCGAGTCGTACAGCGGCATCACCATCTCGCGCAATGGGGGCACCTCGGCAAACACGGCGCGCATCGGGTCGCCCTCCCCCAGGCCGGCAAGCGCCTCACCCAGGGCGGACTCGGCGTCGAGGTAGGCGCGACGGGCGCCCTGCAGCTCCTCGAGCTGGAACTTCAGGTCGTCCGGATCGCTGGCGACCAGCAGCGCGCGCATGCGCTCCATCCATCTGAGTTGCGCCGCATGCAGGCGGTGCGCCAGCTCGCCGCGGTGGCCGTGCACCTCCACGACGGCCTGGAGCTGCTGGCCCATGGCCCGCAACTGCCACAGCGCACCACAGGCCAGCACCAGCAGCAACACCACCAGCGAGCCGACCCCCAGCCACAGCCGCTGCCGTACCCCCATGTGCTGCAACGCAGCGACACGAACGAGGCGCCGTTTCATGATCAGCCCTCGAAGATGGCCACGGCCCGTGTCCAGCCGGCCGATGCGCCGCGGATCTTGTGCGGGAAGCAACTGATCGTGAACCCGTGTGACGGCAGGGCCTCCAGGTTGTGCAGCTTCTCGAGATGGCAGTAGCCGATGTCGCGACCGGCCTTGTGGCCCTCCCAGATCAGCGAGGTGTCGCCGGTTTCGGCCACGCGCTGCGCGGTGTAGCCGAACGGCGCGTCCCAGCTCCAGGCATCGGTGCCGGTCAGGCGCACGCCGCGCTCCAGCAGGTACATCGTGGCCTCGTAGCCCATGCCGCAGCCGCAGGACACGTAGTCCGGCTGCCCGTAGCGCGTGCCTGCCCGGGTGTTGACAACCACGATGTCCAGCGGCTGCAGCTCATGGCCGATGCGCGCCAGCTCGGCCGCCACGTCGGCCGCGGTGGCCACGTAACCATCGGGGAAGTGCCGGAAGTCGAGCTTCACGCCGGGCTGGAAGCACCACTCCAGCGGCACCTGGTCGATGGTGATCGACGGCCGGGCACCGCCCAGGCGTGCGTCCTGGGTGGAATGGAAGTGCCAGGGTGCATCGAGGTGGGTGCCGTTGTGGGTGGTCAGCGTGACCCACTCGGCCGCGGCCGCCTCGCCGTCGGGATAGTCCTGCGGCCGGGTGCCGGGCAGCATCGCCATGAACTCGGGCAAGGTGTCGGCATGGGTCTGGTAGGTGATCTTTGGTGCCAGCGGTGGCGGGTCGGACAGCACGTCGTTCTCGAGGTAGATCGACAGGTCAACGAATCGGCGTACGGGTTTCATGCGATGGCCCTCCGGTGCGAGGTGGCCGCCTGACGGGGCAGTTGCGAGAAGCAGAACACGGCCACCGCGGCCGTGACGGCGGACGCCAGCGCCAGGCTGCCGTAGCCGAAGGACTTGACCAGGGTGCCGCCGAGCACCGGGCCGATCGCCGCACCGGTCATCACCATCGCGGGAGTGGCGGCCAGCGCGCGGCCGGTGGGCTCCAGGCGAGCCAGCAGGCCGAAGGCAAAGGTGTGCGTGAAGATCATCACCGCGGCAAAGAACAGGGCACCCGCGGCATACATCGCAAACCCGGTCGACAGCATGATCAGTGCTGCCAGCACCGCCTGCGCAGCCGGGCCGACCAGCAGCACGTTGCGTGCGGACACCCGGTGCTCGAGCCAGCCTGCCACAGGTGCCGGCACCAGGTTGATGATGCCGATGGCCACCAGCATGCCGGCTATCGCCGAGGCCTCGAAGGCACGGGCATCGCCCACGCGCTCCAGGAAGGCGAAGGTCATCGCCTGGACCAGGCCCATGCAGCCGACACCGACGATGCCGAACCACACCGCACGCGGCAGCGGCTCGGGCCGGGCCCTGGCCGCGGCCGGCGTGGCGCCGGGTGCCGCGGCGTCAGCCTGCGGGAAGGCCAGCACGGACGCCACCGCCGCCACCGCCATCACGCCGCCAAACACCTGGAACAGCATCGTGCCGTCGATGCGGGCCAGCAAGGGCGGCACGGCGACGAAAAATCCGATGGCGAACACACCAAGCGCCGTGCTCACGATCGCATACAGGCGGTGCGGATGGGGCGAACGCGCAATCGTGCCGTGCGTGACGCTCAGCGCCGCGCCGGTGGACAGCCCGGCCACCAGGTGCAGCACCGCGATGGTGGCCAGGTCCTGCCGCCACGCCACCGTCAGGAAGGACAGTGCCGCTGCAGCGAACCCGACCACCACGACCACGCGGCGCGGGATGCGTTCGAACCGTGACGCCAGCACCGTGCTGGCCACCACCGCCCCCACCAGGAACAGGGTCACCACCCCGCCGGCCTGCTGGGGATCGAACCGGTAGTGGCTCATCAGGATGCCCACCCACAACGGCAGGGCCACCAGGTCCACCATGCCGGCGCAGTGTGCCGCCATCAACGCGAGGCGGCCTCGCAACGAATCGGTCGTGATCATGAGTCTGTCTCCTCGCGGCAGTTGCCGTCAGATGGGCTGGGCCAGTGCCATGAGCGACTCGCGCATGATCCGGCCGTGTTCTTCCCGGTCGCCATTGGCGATCTCGATCTCGCCCAGGCGGAACGAGTTCTCGACCACCATGCGGCAGCGCTCCCAGCGCCTGGACTCGAAGGCCGGGAGCGCGTCGGCCACGTGGGGGTGCTGTGCCAGCACCTGTGCCAGCACGATGGCATCCTCGATGCCGATGCACGCACCCGAGGCCAGGTGCGGGGTGGTGGCATGCACCGTGTCGCCGATCAGCACCACACGCCCTTGCGACCAGGGCCGTGGCATGAGCAGGCCTTCGAGCGGGCGGAAGATGATCTGCGAGTCCGGGCCGATCTGATCGCGGATCCACTGCACCATCGGCGCCGGAAACGGCGCCAGCAGGGCACGCAGCTGGTCGGCAAACGTGGCCGGGTCGACATGCTCGTTCACCGGCCGGTGTTCGGTGAGGAACAGGTACATCTGGTCGCGCGACACCGGGTTCACCCCCGGCTTGACACGCCCCATCCACATCGATGCGGTCTGCACGTCGGCCGGGCGCGGCAGCACCGCGCGCCAGACGGCCTGGCCGGTGTAGCGGGGCTTTGGTGCGTCGGGAAACAACACCTCGCGGGTGCGCGAATACAGGCCGTCGGCACCGATCGCCAGGTCGAAGCGCCCACGCTGGCCGTCGGAGAACTCGACGTCCACACCATCGGCGTCCTGCGTGATGCGGGTGAAGGTGCGCCCGAGATGCACACGGGTGCCGCTGGCACGTGTGGCCTCGGCCAGGATGCGCGCGAGCACCGGGCGCATGATGCCGCCGCTGCCGGGCACGTCCGGCCCGGCCACACGGGGTGTGGGCAGGGTGGCGATCGGCGTGCCGTCGGGCAGGAAGCACTGCAGGCCGTCGACCGCACTGCCCTCGCGCAGGAAGGCGTCGAGGATGCCAAGCTGCCGGAAGGCGCGCAGCGTGGCGCCCCCCAGGCTGATGCCGGCGCCGTAGTTGCGCCAGCCGGGGTCGATCTCGACCAGGTCGACTTCGGCGCCGAGCTTGCGCAGCTCGATGGCGGCAGACATGCCGGAAAAGCCGCCGCCGATGATCAGGATGCGTTGGGCTGCGAGTGTCATGGTTCAACTCCTTGGAGTCTTGGGAATGGCGCGGCGAGGTGAACCTCACCGTCGGGCTGCAGGGCGAGCGCCACCGGCGTCAGGGCCTGGCCCAGGCAGGGGCCGAGCGTGCAGCGGCCGGTATCGAGTTCGAACTGCGCGCCGTGCGCGGCGCAGACGATGCGATCGCCCGCCGCGTTCAGATAGGCATGGCGGCGCCAGGCCATCGGCGTGCCGTGGTGGGGGCAGGCATTGCGCCAGGCCTGCACCGTGCTGCCACGGCGAACGAGGAAGATCGTGTCCCGCCCCGACGACTCGGGGTCGAAACCCCGCGAGCCGCCGTCGGGCAGGTCATCGAGATGGCACAGGCGCATGCTGCTCGCTCCCTCAGGCCCCGGCGGAAGGCGGCGGGCCGGACGGTGCCCACTTCTGGCGGTACTGGAACAGGAAGGCCTGCGACGCGTCGGCGCCCATGGGTGCCTCGCGGGCCACCCACTGCGCATCGTGCAGGTCCATGTCGGCGTCGTACTCGACGTGGCAGCCCAGCGGCGAGTTGA